>NZ_BMKZ01000025.1 GCF_014644735.1 Caldalkalibacillus thermarum
CAACTTGAGCCACTGACTTCCTTTCCTCTAGGATATACTCAACAGTTTGACGTTTGTATTCCAGATCATAATGACGCTGCGTTCGCATTATAGACACCTCGATTTTAAGATCATTTCAATTATAACCGGATAGAATGCATGGAATAAAGCTAAAGATGCCTAAGGATTTCCCCTTGCTCGCCTTCCCTTTCGGTCAGGATCACCTATGGGGCTATGTCCCCCCACCTCCATAACAACTTATAGGGAGGCTCTCCTATCCAGATGTGATCTCTAAAATCTGTGTCCACTTTTTAGACTACCATCATTATTATATATATCCAGGTTTACTTCACAAAGTCACGAGGTTCACCGAGTATATACCAAAAAATTAAACACTGACCATATTATTACCGATAAAAACTATAAGGATTATTCTCAGTAACTTTTACAAATTTAACACAAGGAGGACAGGCTTCATGGCAAACTTCAGAGCACTACATAAACAGTACATTGACGGAGAGTGGAGAGACGGGAAGAGCCAAAATATCCTGAAGGACTATAACCCTTACAATGGGGAAATTATCGCTGAATTTAAAATGGCATCCAAAGAAGATGTCGATTTGGCCTATAAGCGGCTTTGAAAGCAAAGGAAAAGTGGGATCAAGTGAATCCATATCAGAAACGGGCGATATTAGAACAGGCGATTTAATATATTGAGAAACATGAAGAGGAGATTACAGAGATTATCATTGAGGAATTGGGAGGAACCCGGTTAAAAGCAGCATTTGAAATCAATTTAGTCAAGGATATGATCAAAGAAGAAATTGGTGACTCATTTGTGGAACATCCGATTCCGCGCGTGATTTCATTTACTGGATCAACCACTGTCGGAAGATATATCGGGCAGTTGGCCATGAAAAATTTTAAAAAGCCCCTATTAGAATTAGGCGGAAACAGTGCCATGATGATTCTTGAGGATGCGGATCTGGAATATGCTGTTAATGCAGCCGTATTTAGCCGATTTACTCATCAAGGGCAAGCCAACCGATTGTCTGAGATGATCGCTCAAGCCATTAAGCAAGGTGCACAAGCTGTGTTGCACGGCAAGGTGTCAGGAACCATGGTCGAACCCACTGTGTTAACAAAGATAAAACCTGATATGGATGTGTTTCAGGAAGAATTGTTTGGCCCTGTTGTCTCTGTTATCCCTTTTGCAACCGAAGAAGAGGCCGTTGCTCTGGCCAATCATTCACGATATGGGCTGAGTGGGGCAATTCATACGGGTCATGTAGAACGGGGAGTTCAATTGGCCAAAAAAATCGATACCGGTATGATTCATGTCAATGACATTATGATTAATGATGAATCTATTGTGGCTTTTGGAGGGGAAAAACAATCTGGTATTGGGAGACTAAACGGTCAATGGAGTCTGGAGGAATTCACCACATTAAAGTGGGTTTCAGTAAATTTCGGGAAACGTACTTTTCCTTATTAAATTAAATACAAACGAGCGAAAGGGGTTATAACATGGACAATACGATCAGTGAGCCTTTGAGCACAGAAGTAACGGAAGAAAGTCAAGACCAAACGTTCACGGAAACGGAAGAGACAGACAGTATCACTCCCGATAGCAAGGCGGACAATGCTGATATTTTAGAGGCTTTTATCAAGGTTGCACCTTATTTAAACCAGTTAATCAACGACGATATTACAGTCGGTATTTATAATACAGAGAAGCTTTTGTTAAACGTTCCGGGGAAAACTTTTTCGTTAAATGTCCAAAAGGGCGATCCGCTTAAAGAGGGGGATATTATCACAGAAGCAATTAAACAAAACAAAGCAATGGCGGCAGTCGTACCAAAGGAACTGTTTGGTTTCCCATTAATCGCTCGTGCCATTCCCCTGCATAATGAAAACGGTGAGGTCATTGGTGGAGTAGGGATTGGAACAAGTCTGGAAAAAGCCAATCAATTATACCAAGTTGCAGAAAATTTGTCTGCCATTGTCGAGCAAACCACGGCAACAATACAAGAAATAGCCGAATCGATTAGTCAACTGGCTGATCAAGTCAATTCAATCTCTCAAGAAGTCCAGGAAGTGAGCAATAGCGCCAGCCAAATTGAAAAAATTTCTGTCACGGTAAAGGAAATCTCGGAACAAAGTAATTTGCTTGGATTAAATGCAGCAATTGAAGCTGCCCGGGCTGGGGAAACGGGAAGAGGATTTTCAGTGGTTGCTGATGAGATTCGGAAACTGGCTAATTTTTCAAAACAGAATGTAGTCAAGATAGATCAAATCACGAAAGAGATCCACCAATTATTAGCTGGTTTGGAGAAATCTTTTGCCGGTGTTAATCAACTGACAGATAGCCAGGCAGCGGCCATCCAACAAATTTCAGCTACTATGCAAGAAGTAAGCAGTAATGCTCAAAAGTTAGCTCAAATGGCCGAAGATGTTTTAAAGGCTGACTGATTCGGTAGTAAGAATCAAAATGATAAGTTGCAAGGGCAGAAGCCTTTTTAAGGCTATCTGCTTTTTTTTGTGGAAATTGAGGATAGCAGAACAGTAAAATTCTATAGCATAACCGAAGTTCTAATACATAATTTTATGGGGACAAAAAGGTCATATGCTCGTTTCATTCTTGAACAAACGAAAGGGATTGAATTATCTGACTACCAGGTGAGAGAATCTCATCCAAATCTTCTAGTCAGTTTGTTGCCTTCTATTATTATGTTGACCTTTCAGGTGGAACTGGAAATCACCGACCCCGCCCCCAGACTTGTGCCCGCAATCGGCATTGACCGGCGTGCAAAAGAAATTCTCCAACAACTGGCGCAAGACCGTCCGCAGGATCGCCGGGCTCCACCGGAAGATCCGGTTGCTCCTATTGTGCAAAAAGGGGTTCTGAAACTGGCCGTCATTCCCAAAAATGCCTCCTTAAGAATGGTATTATTAGTCTAATTGTTTTGTTAAACGTTGACAATATATGCTTAAATGAGTGCTCGTAGTGGAATTTCCGGTCCGCTGCGAGTATTCTTTATGAAAAAGGTGTGATGATTAAAAATATCAACAGCTTGTAAAAATATGTTTCAGGACTGTACGGCAAAGAGTGGATCCCAATGGGGAATAAATGGTTCTCAGCTTTGGCTTCATTTACGGCATCCAGGATATTTGTTGTCATGCTGATCCTGATCTTGACAATCATCTGGGGTTATGCCTGGGTGTGGATGAAAATAGGACTGGATTATATGGGCCCGTTGACGTTTTCAGCCCTCCGTTTTAGCGTTGGAGCGTTAACATTGCTCCTGCTTTTATGGGGGCTGCGCCGGCTTACATTTCAAAACTTGCATTGGAAACCCTTGCTTATCCTTGGCCTGTTGCAAACAACGCTGGTTTATGCCCTGATCATGTATGGGATGCGTTTTGTTGAAGCTGGGAAGTCATCCATTATTTTGTATACGATGCCAATTTGGAGCAGCCTGCTGGCCAGTTATTTTTTAAATGAAAAACTGGGCTAGAGAAAGGTTGCGGGCCTGTCTTTAGGTATGACAGGACTCTTTCTGATCTTGGGAGTTGACTTATGGAAACAGCAAACCCCTTCAGTGATATGGGGAGAAAGTCTGATACTGCTCGCCTCCTTGTGCTGGGCAGTGGCTACCATTTATTATCAACTTAAATTCTCTGGTCAAGACCGGATACAAGTGAATGCCTATCAAATGATGTTTGGGGCAGCAGGCATGACAGCCTTATCCACAATCCAGGCACAGGATACATTTGGCCCAAGTGCGGAAAGAAAACTTTAGTTTAAGCACATTCGCTAATATGGGGTTTGGTAACTTTTTATATTGACGAATATGTATATACAAGTTACACTTTTGAAGTGTTGTGGTACTTGTATATACAAGACCAATTACATGTGTAACAAGAATTGGAAGCGCTTTTTCAAAAATATCTGTTGGATATAGGAAACGGAGGAAGAATGATGGCAGTAAACAGACAATCGGTAGAACAGATTGTTGAGGCGATTGGGGGTAAAGACAATATTGTGGCGGCCAGCCACTGTGTCACCCGCTTGCGTTTTGCTTTAAAAGATGAAAGTAAAGTGGACAAAGAGAAACTGGAAAGCATTGACTTGGTCAAAGGATCATTTTCTGCCAACGGCCAGTTTCAGGTCGTCATCGGTCAAGGAGTGGTCGATAAAGTTTATCATGAATTAACCGAGATCACGGGCATCGGCCGCGCGACCAAACAGGACGTTAAAGATGCAGCGGAGAAAAAGCTCAATCCTTTACAACGGGCCATTAAAACCTTGGCCGACATTTTTATTCCCATCTTGCCTGCCATTGTCACGGCTGGCTTGTTAATGGGTATTCACAATCTTTTGGCTGGTCCGGGCATTTTCTATGAGGATCAAGCTTTGATTGACGTTCACACCCAGTGGGCTGATTTAGCCGACATCATTAACCTGATTGCCAATACGGCCTTCGTTTTCCTGCCGGCCTTGATTGGCTGGTCTGCGGTTAAAAAATTTGGCGGAAGCCCGCTGTTGGGGGTTGTGCTTGGCCTCATGCTGGTGCACCCGGCCTTGTTAAATGCATGGGCTTATGCTGAAGCGGTACAAGAGGGGACGGTCCCGACCTGGAATTTATTCGGATTAGAGGTGTCCAAAATCGGTTATCAGGGGCAAGTCCTTCCTGTGCTTTTTGCCGCTTATGTTCTGGCCAAAGTGGAGCAGTTTTTAGACAGGAGAGTACCCGATGCGTTTAAACTGCTGGTGGTGGCCCCCGTTACTTTGTTGTTAACAGGCTTCTTGGCCTTTACCTTGATTGGTCCAGTCACTTTTGCAGCTGGCAATGCCATTACCTCTGCTTTTGTGACGCTGTTCGAGCATTTTGCTCTCTTGGGCGGATTGATTTATGGTGGTTTGTATGCTGTGCTTGTGGTGACAGGGATGCATCATACTTTCTTAGCAGTCGATTTACAGCTGATTGGCACCATTGGCGGAACATTCTTATGGCCCATCCTGGCGCTGTCCAATATTTCTCAAGGCTCGGCGGCTTTGGCGATGATGTTTGCCAGCCGGGATAAAAAAATAAAAGGATTGTCGTTGACGTCTTCAGTTTCGGCTTATCTGGGTATTACGGAGCCGGCCATGTTTGGTGTGAATTTGAGATTTAAGTATCCCTTCATTTGTGCCTTGATCGGGTCCGCTACGGCCGCAGCGTTTATTACCCTTAATCAAGTGAGAGCGGCATCCATCGGTGTCGGCGGGCTGCCGGGATTCCTCTCCATCTTCCCGCAGCAGTGGGGTGCGTTTTTCATCGGCATGGCGATTGCCTTAATTGTTCCATTTGCCCTAACGTTGGGCTATGCCAAACTGAGAGGTGGCCAAGTATGAGAGAACCCTGGTGGAAAAGAGCAGTCGTCTACCAAATTTATCCCAAAAGTTTTAAGGACACCACAGGAAACGGTGAAGGGGATTTGCAAGGCATCATCCACAAGCTTGACTATCTTAAAACATTGGGGGTTGACGTCATTTGGTTAACCCCGATCTATCAATCCCCACAGCGGGATAACGGTTATGATATCAGTGATTACTATCAAATTGACGAGCGTTATGGCACGATGGCCGATTTTGAGCAGCTCTTGGATGAAGCCCACCGGCGCAACATCAAAGTGATCATGGATATGGTCGTCAACCATACCTCCACCGAACATGAGTGGTTTAAAGCCAGCCGCCAATCCAGAACCAACCCCTACCGGGACTTTTACATTTGGAAAGACCCGAAAGACGGACGGGAACCGAACAATTGGCAATCTAAATTTGGCGGTCCGGCTTGGGAATATGATCCTCAGACCGGGCAGTACTATTTGCATCTGTTTGATGTGACCCAGGCTGATCTGAACTGGGAAAATGAAGAGATGCGCCGCCGCATATATGAGATGATGCATTTTTGGTTAAAAAAGGGGGTTGACGGCTTCAGGCTGGACGTGATCAACCTGATTTCCAAAGACCAGCGCTTCCCCAATGATGACGGAACCGTGCCCCCTGGAGACGGACGCCGTTTCTATACGGATGGCCCCCGGGTACATGAATTTTTACAGGAGATGAACCGGGAAGTTTTTTCAAAATACGACATCATGACCGTGGGGGAGATGTCTTCCACAACCATTGCCCATTGTCTCAAATACACCAACCCTGAGCGGAAGGAATTGAATATGACCTTTAACTTCCATCATTTGAAAGTGGATTATCCCGGCGGAGAAAAATGGGCGGTTGCTGACTTTGATTTTCTGGCTTTAAAACGCATTTTGTCCGAATGGCAGGTCAAAATGCATGAAGGCAACGGCTGGAATGCCTTGTTCTGGTGTAACCATGATCAACCTCGCGTGGTCTCCCGCTACGGGGATGACGGAAAGTATCACCGGGAGTCGGCCAAAATGCTGGCCACCACCATCCATATGATGCAGGGCACCCCTTATATTTACCAGGGGGAAGAGATTGGCATGACGGATCCCAAGTTTGAGGACATCAGCGATTACCGTGACGTTGAGACATTGAACATCTACCGCATGAAAAAGGCAGAGGGGCTCAGCGAACAGGCAATTATGGACATGATTAAAAAGAAATCCAGGGACAACTCCCGTACACCAATGCAGTGGGATAACAGCCGGCACGCCGGGTTTACCGACGGAACGCCCTGGATTAACGTGGCGCCCAATTACAAGCAGATTAATGTGCAGCAGGCACTAGCCGATCCAGACTCGATTTTTTACCACTACCAAAAGTTAATCAAGTTGCGCAAAGAGCTGGACATCATCACCTACGGGGATTACCGCTTAATATTGGCAGATCATCCGCAGATTTTTGCCTATCTGCGCACCTATAACCATGAAATGTTGCTGGTAATTAACAACTTCTACCCGCAAGAGACGCTGTTTGAACTGCCTGGCGATGCAAACGTGGACGGGGCAGACAGCCGCATCCTGATCTCCAATTATCCGGACACACCGGCCGATTTCAGACAAATCAGGCTGCGTCCTTACGAATCGGTTGTGTATCATCTCAGAAGGAATTAAAATGGAGATTGGGTGTGGCCGATGGAGAACAAATACTTGCGCATTTATGCCGATTTATCCAGAAAAATAGAATCGGGGGAGCTCAAGCCCCAGACCAAACTCCCTTCAGAACATGAGCTGTGTGAGCTGTATCAAACGTCGCGGGAAACGGTCCGCAAGGCCTTAAACCTGTTGGCCCAGCAAGGATATATCCAAAAAATACAGGGCAAAGGCTCCATTGTCCTGGATATTCCCCGGATTAACTTTCCGGTGTCAGGTTTGGTCAGCTTTAAAGAGTTGGCTGAAAAGATGGGCAGAGAGGCCGAAACCATTTGCCACCAGTTGGCCCTGATTCAACCGGACGCGTGGCTGAAGGAACATCTGCCGGTCTCCTCCAAGGACAAAGTGTGGAAAATTATCCGCAGCCGCAAGATTGATGGGGAAGCAATGATTCTGGACCGGGATTTTATTGCCGCCCAGCATGTCCCCCGCTTAACCAAAGAGATCTGTGAACGGTCCCTGTATGAATATCTGGAACAGGATCTGGGCTTGAAAATCAGCTTCGCCAAGAAAGTGATCTCCATCGAAGAAGCCACTGCAGAAGACAGGCGTTACCTTGATCTGCAAGGCTATGATTTCATTGTGCTGGTCAAAAACTATGTTTATCTGGACGATGCCACCTTGTTCCAATATACCGAGTCCCGCCACCGCCCGGATAAATTTCAATTTGTTGACTTTGCCAGACGGCATTAATCCACAACAGAGGCCCCCGAGCAGGGAATGGCCTCAAGCGCAAGGACAAATGAAAGCCCGAACCATTGAAAAGATGGCCATGAATGACGCCATTGCCATTGCTTGTGTGCAAAGGCGGGACTGGTTTTCACGCTGTGTAAAAGAGTTTATGACGCTCGGGGAGCGGGAGTGTCCGGTTTAATGGGCGGAGAATCTGGGGAGCGGTGTGTGACGAGGTACTCCCAAATTTTTTTCTCCACCAGCTGCTGAGTGTCCCTGAAGCCCATGTTGCCAAATAACACGTTAAACTCCAGGAAATACAGCTTGTCCCCCGCAACCGCTACATCGAAGCCGGCATGGTTAATGCCCAGTTGTTTGGCCACTTTTTCCACCAGGCGAATGGCATCCGGCGGGACATGCTTAAAGGAGATGGTTCCTCCTTGGGCCACGTTATTCAGGTAATGCCCTTCCCGGCCTACCCGCCAGTAAGCACCGATCACTTCATCACCCACAAACGTGATGCGCAGATCCCTGTCAATGGGCAGGTATTCCTGGACATATAAGATGTCGTTGTGCCGGGCATAGTCCCGGAATTGAGCTTCAGATTCAATGAGGAAGACCCCCCGGCCCATGGAGTTGCGCACTTCCTTGGCGATAAAGGGGAAGGGGAACTCTTCCAGAATTTGCTCAATATGAGCTTCCGTATTGGCCAGGATTTGCGTATAGGGCACATGCTCGGGACAAACGGTCCATAAGGCCCTGGTCATCTCAATTTTGTTATGCCCCAGATGATAGGACTGGATGCTGGGGAAAATACGCTTTTTCAGGCCGTAAACCAGGCTATTGACTTGCCAATATTCAGGAAATAAGACCCAATCCGCTTCCACAATGGCTTGTTTCTCTTTGAAAAGGTGTTCCGGCTTAATATAGGACACATTGGGCAGGCCAATGGTACGCAACGGTTGAAAGGTGACCAGCTTCATCGTGCTCCACTCCGCTCTCCAAGTCACGAAGTCGATTCTACTTTCTATCATATGCGGAAACCATGTTTCGTCAATAGCACGTTTTACCATTTTTAGAGATATGTCCTATTCCGATGACCAACACTGCTAAGGACACCGGGAGGCCCCAGTGAGGAAATGGCCACACACTTTCGAGCCAGGGGGATACTTTTTGATCTTCCAACACCATTTCTCCAGCCGTGAAGCCCAAGATGGCGGCACCTAAATACAAAAAAACAGGATAGCGGTCCAACAGTCCCAACACCAGATGACTTCCCCAAATAATAATGGGAATGCTAAGGATTAAACCCAATATAATTAAGAGCAGGTCACCCTTGGCCACTGCGGCGATGGCCACCACATTATCCAGGCTCATGATAAAATCAGCCATCATGATGGTCATCACGACGGTTAGCAGCACATTTGATGCTTGGATGTCTTTTTCTTGCTCTTGATCAGCCAACAATTTGATGGCCACCCACAACAATAGGAGCGCTCCGCTAGCCATTAAAAAGGGAATATTTAACAATTGAATGGCCACTACGGTTAGAATGACGCGTAAAGCGATGGCGCCGAATGCTCCCCAAAAGATGGCCAGCCGCCGCTTGGTTTCGGGCAAATTGCGGCTGGCCATGGCAATGACAATGGCATTGTCTCCACTTAAAATCATATTAATGAAAACAATTTTAATAAAGGCCAGTAACCACCACTCCATGTTTGTCCCTCCTTTTGGAACATATATATGTCCAAAGGGAGGCAGATAGTCTTTTTGCCAGGCAATTTTTATAGAAAATAGATATAATGGAAAAAGAAAAAATTTTCCAGGTGCAACATTCTCAATATAATCCCTGTCTATTAAGTAAACAAGTGATAAACAGGTGATGGTAAATGAGCAGATTAAAAGGAATGAAAACTTGGGGCTTGACGGCACTGGCTCTTCTCATTCTAGGGGGCTGGATGTTGGCGGTAAGCGGCTTTTTCGCTACTGAAACGTCACGCTCTGGATCTGGTGAGCCCCAACCAGACAGTCTGGAGGCCATAGAAGTGGAGTATGAAACGGTGCTTAATCAGGATATACAAGCGGCTACCCAAGTGCAACTGCCGGCAGACATCCAATCCTGGCTGGAGCAAAACGGAAAAACAGAGTATCAGGGCCTTAAACAGGCTGACGGGGGTACCTATATCTTGATCGCCCGTGGTGAAAGCGTAAATTCCGGCTATGGCATCGAACCCGTACGCGTGCAGGCCCAGGGTCACAAGCTCATCGTTGAAGCGGTGTATACAGATCCGAAGCCCGGTGATATGTATTTGACCGTGATCACTTATCCCGTCCTGTTGTTAAAAGTGGATGGCAAGTATGAAGAAGCCGAATTTCACGTATCTGAGCCATCAGCTTAGTGTTTCAGGGCGCTGGTTTGCACACCAGCGTCCTTGTCTTGTGTCGGGATATGTTAGAATAAAAGAAAAAAGAGAGGAGAGACAGTGTGCATTTACGTTTGATCCGGCATGGGGAAACTGTAGCCAACAGGGAAGGGCGGATGCAGGGCCAGTCTGACTTTCCTCTTTCCCCAGAGGGAAAAAAACAAGCTCAGCTGTTGGCCAAATGGCTGTCAGCTGACCAGATTGACGCGATTTATTCCAGTGATTTAAGCCGGGCCTACGAGACCGCTCTGGCCATTGCCCGTTATCATGATCTATCTGTTCAAACCAGGGAGGACCTGCGGGAAATTAAGCTGGGCCGGTTTGAAAAGCTGACCCCCGCTGAGATAAAACAAAAATATCCCGCTTATTACCAAGCTGATTTATTGTCTTGTGGCCTGGATGATGTGGAACAGGCGGAGCAGGTTTATCAACGGGCCCTACGTGTGGTTGAAGATCTGTTAGCGCGTCACTTTGGGGAACGGGTCGTGGTCGTCTCACATGGGACGTTCATCGGCTGCCTGCTCATGGCCCTGTTAAACATTAAGTGGCCAGGAAAACGGATTTTTGCGGTTGGCAATACAAGTATGACGACCATAGATTTCCGTTCCAGCCGGCAGTTCATGATTTTGGGGGTTAATGAACAGCCCCACCTGCAGCTGGAAGCAGGGCAAATCCAAAAGCTGGGAGCGGGCTAAGCCCTTTTTATCATAAATTTCCGAGAAGACCCCCACTTCTAAACGAAGTGTAAGTGGGGGATGAATCGGGACAAACATATGTTTTCCTTCTGAAACAGAAATGGTATATTAAAACCAGGAGGGAAAATCTATGCAGAAAGCGTATCGTTTTCGCCTGTATCCCAATCAAAAACAACAAACTCTGATCCATAAAACATTTGGGTGTTGTCGCTATGTGTTCAATCACTTCTTGGCCAAACGAAAGGAAGTGTATGAGGCTGAAAGGAAAACGTTAGGGTACAACGCTNATTGTCGCAAGGATTTTTTGCACAAGCTGTCCACGAGGCTGATTCACGAAAACCAAGTGATCTGCCTTGAAGACCTGCAGGTCAAAAACATGCAGAAAAACCGGCATTTGGCCAAAAGTATCGCTGACGCGTCGTGGTCCATGTTTCGCACCATGCTGGAATACAAGGCCAAATGGTACAGACGAACCATTGTGGTGGTGGACAAAACATTCCCTTCCAGCCAGTTGTGTTCCACTCCCGGCTGCGGCTATCGCTATCGGGAAGTTAAAAACCTCGGCTTGCGGGAATGGACGTGTCCATCGTGTGGTACACTCCATGACCGGAACATCAATGCCGCAAGGAATATTTTGCAAGAAGGATTGCGATTGTTGGCCGTCTAGCCAACTGAACCGTGGGACACACGGGGATAGCCCGGTCAACTTCCCATCATGAGATGGGATTACCCGAGAAGCCCCCACCTCTAAGCGTTAGCGTAGGTGGTGGGAGTATGTCACAATAAAAACAGAGATCATTCTGAACAGTTGCAAATCATAGGCATGGGAGCGTCTATCCATAGAAAGGAGTTTTGGCGATGAAACACTTTAAGGAAAGCATGTACAAGTTGATTGTAGAAACATCGACCAATTTGCCGCCTGATGTGCGAGCGGCTATTGCTAAAGCGAAAGCACGGGAAAATGCGGGTACGCGTGCTGCCTTGTCTTTATCCACTATTAGTGAAAACATTGCCATGGCTGAAGAAAACGTGTCTCCTATCTGCCAGGACACTGGCTTGCCCACTTTCCTGATCAAAACTCCGGTGGGAGCCAACCAGCTGGAGATGACCAAAGCGATCCGTGAGGCGATTGCCCAGGCTACTAAAGATGGCAAACTGCGGCCAAATTCAGTGGATTCTTTAACCGGAGAGAACAGCGGGGACAACCTGGGAGAAGGCACTCCGATCATTAAGTATGAACAGTGGGAAAAAGATGAAATTGATGTCCGCCTGATTTTAAAAGGCGGCGGCTGTGAAAACAAAAACATCCAATACAGCTTGCCTACCGAACTGGAAGGGCTAGGCCGGGCGGGCCGTGATCTGGACGGCATCCGCAAATGTATTTTACACAGTGTCTATCAAGCCCAGGGACAGGGTTGCAGTGCCGGGTTTATCGGGGTTGGCATTGGAGGAGACAGGGCCACCGGTTATGAACTGGCCAAAAAACAACTGTTCCGGGAAGTGGACGATGTCAATCCTAACCCGGTTCTGGCCAAGCTGGAAGAGTATATTATGGAAAATGCCAACAAGCTAGGTATTGGCACCATGGGCTTTGGTGGTGAAACGACGTTACTCGGCTGTAAAATCGGGGCCATGAACCGCATTCCGGCCAGCTTCTTCGTATCTGTCGCCTACAACTGCTGGGCTTTCCGCCGTTTGGGTGTAGTCGTAGATCCTGCAACTGGAGAGATTAAACGCTGGCTGTATAAAGATGAGCGGCCGATTGAGATGGAAGTCAAGCAAATCGTTGAAGAGGCCAAAACGGAGGGCGCCCGGGAAGTGGTCTTGACACCGCCGATCACAGAAGAACAGATTCGCCAGCTGAAGGTGGGCGATGTGGTCATCATCAACGGTTCCATGTATACTGGCCGTGATGCGATTCACAAGTATTTGATGGACCATGACGCTCCGGTTGATCTGAATGGTCAAGTGATCTATCACTGTGGACCGGTTATGCTGAAGGATGACAAGGGCAAGTGGCAAGTGAAAGCGGCCGGACCAACAACCAGTATCCGGGAAGAGCCTTACCAGGCATACATTATCAAGAAATTTGGCATCCGTGCCGTAATAGGTAAAGGCGGGATGGGTGCCAAAACACTGGCCGGCCTGAAAGAGCACGGGGCCGTTTATCTCAATGCCATCGGAGGAGCTGCTCAGTACTATGCCAAGTGTATCAAAGAGGTCAAAGGCGTTTATTTCCTGAAAGAGTTTGGCATTCCCGAAGCCATGTGGCATCTTGAGGTTGAGAACTTTGCCGCTATTGTCACCATGGACGCCCATGGCAACAGCTTGCATGAAGATGTGGAAAAATCCTCGCTGGAGCGCCTGGCACAGTTTAAAGAGCCGGTATTTAAATAAGCATCATCCAAATCGAAAAATTGATTTATTGCATCAAGTTGAGCACTATGACGAATCATTCATCAGTATTGAACACTCCCACCACCTACGCTTCGCTTAGAGGTGGGGGATTCTTGGGAACAACAGCCTACCAGCCGTTTATTGACCAAGCGATCCCCGTGTGTCCCACGGTTCAGTTGACTAGGAAGACAACAAGCGTAAGCCTTCCTGCAAAATATTTTTTGCGGCATTGATGTCCCTGTCATGATGTGTACCACACGATGGACACGTCCATTCCCGCAAGCCGAGGTTTTTTACTTCTTTATGGCGATAGCTACAAGCAGAACATATCTGGCTGGAAGGGAAGGTCTTGTCCACCCGTATCACGGTTCGTCCGTACCACTTGGCCTTGTATGCCAGCATGGTGCAAAACGTTGACCACGACACATCAGCGATGCTTTTGGCTAAACGATGGTTCTTCTGCATGTTCTGCACAGATAAGTCCTCAAGGCAGATCACTTGGTTTTCGTGGATCAACCTTGTGGACAGTTTGTGCAGAAAATCCTTGCGACAATTGACCACCTTTTCATGCAGACGGGCCACCTTAAGACGGGCCTTGTGCCAGTTGGAACCGCCCTTCTTCCGGCGGGAGAGTTTCCGTTGCCAGCGAATCAGCTTTTGCTCATACCTTCGCAAATACTTGGGATTGGGAATGACTTCCCCTGTGGAAAGAGTTGCAAAATCTTTGACACCGAGATCAACGCCTACCTTGCTGTCACAGACAGGCAACGGTTGAATCTCTGTTTCCACCAGCACCGACACAAAGTATTTGCCCGATGGATTTTTCCGAATGGTGGCGGAAAGGATACGCCCTTCCACTTCACGGGACTTGGCAAATTTCACCCAACCCAGTTTAGGCAAACGAATCCGGTTGCCTGCAATGGCAATGGAGCCGTTGTTGTTTTTAGAGGTATAGGATTGTACCGGGTTTTTACGGCTTTTAAACTGGGGGTAGCCTTTTTTCTCCCGGAAGAACCGTTTGAATGCATCATCCAAGTGTCGCAACGCTGTTTGCAAGGCTGTGGCATCCGGTTCCTTCAGCCATTCAAGCTCCTTTTTGAGTTGTGTGAGCATGGATGAACAAGCGTTGTACCCTAACGTTTTCCTTTCAGCCTCATACACTTCCTTTCGTTTGGCCAAGAAGTGATTAAAAACAAAACGGCAACAGCCAAACGTCTTATGGATCAGGGTCTGTTGTTTTTGGTTAGGATACAGGCGAAAGCGATAGGCTTTCTGCATGGCTTCCCCCTCCTAACCTTAATCTTATCACTTCCAGTTCATATAGGGAATATATGTTTGTGCCCGATTCATCCCCCACTTACACTTCGTTTAGAAGTGGGGGTCTTCTTGGATAATTTATGATAAAAGGGTGGAAGGCTGATAACAGCCACTCCACCCTTGATTTTTTCGCCTCTTCTTTATTAACGGTTTAGCTTGGATCTCCAGTGTTTGACTTTGCAGAAGTCTCTCCCATTTTTAGCAAGAACATGTTAAAAAGAACATGGTAACAAGCGTAAGGAATTTAGTGCAGGCTCAACCGTTGGCTAAGCTCATCAGCCAATATCTTAAGGGTGGAGACGTCCGTTACATCAAAGCACAGGGGTTCCCGGCTCTTCACCACAATTTTTCCTAATTCCTGTTGTTGAGCCGGGTCTTCAATGGGGATGCGTAGTTCGGCATTCGCTTCCCATTCCAGTTGATTGGCTTGATCCGATGCCGCTACCAATTCTGTGGCGTTGCCTTGATTTAAATATATACCGACCCAATCAATATAAGGGACTTTCTCTTGCAGGGTTCGGGCAACTTCTGTAAAGGTTTGATTAAGATCCCTGTTTCGGATCACTTTAGCTATGGCGCCAAGGGACGCTACATCAGTCTCAACCGACATAAACTTCCCTCCAGTTATTGATCCGAGCTGTGTACTCAGTATAAAATCATTGTATCAGAAGTGCTGCTTGTCAATCACTAGTAGTTAAAGGTAACGGAGGGACAAACACACAACGATCTGCTTGTTCGAGCGTCCATTGTCATTAACGGAATGAGGAGGCATAACATGGAGTTTGTAGTCCGGCCGCGGCCTCCCTATGATTTTACCCGGGTCATTCAGCGCTGTATGAGGGAGCCGTTTTATCATGTGAATGAGGAAGGAGAAGAGCTGTCATTTGCCGTGCGTATCAAACGCAGGCCTGGGGAAGAGGACTGGCAACCTGTCGTGTGCATCCTGGCCAATGAGGGCACTGTGGATACCCCCCGGATACGGGTGACAGTGAAAGGAAGTCCATTGACCGAAGCAGATCAAAAGTGGCTGCAACGCCACCTTAACCAGCGCTTTCAGTGGCAAACTGATGTGTTGGAAAGGTTTTATGACGCTGTTCAGTCGTACGAACCACTGCGCCGCTTAACCTGTCAATTGAGAGGTTTTCCTCTGGTACAAGATGAGGGGATTTACGAGGGGCTGGTGCAAACCATCATTCAACAGCAGCTTAACTTTTCTTTTTCCCGGCAACTTGCCAAGAATTTGGCTCGTTTTTATGGACAATCGATCGCTTGTGATGGCCGGGAGTACCTGCTTTTGCCCACACCCTCAGAGCTGGCCCGTCTGAGTGTGGATGAGCTCAGGCAACTTAAATTTAGCGCACGCAAGGCAGAATACATCATTAATGTAGGGCGCAAGGTCGCTTCCGGTGAATTAAAACTGGAAGAACTGGCACAATTGGATAATGAAGGCTTTATTGAGCGGATAACCAGAGAAAAAGGCATTGGGTTGTGGACCGCCGAATGTGTGTTATTATTTTGCTTGGCCCGTCCAAACCTGTTTCCAGCAGCAGACATCGGTTTGCGCAATGCCTTGCAAAAGCTTGAGCAGCTTGAGAAGCGGCCTACGCCTGAGGAATGCCGTGAGTGGGTTAAACCTTATGCGGACTGGGCCAGCTATATCACCATCTATTTATGGGGTTCACTTGGTTAGGAGAATGAACATGAAAGTCAAACCTGGACAAGAAGTCACACTCACCATCAAGCGGTTAGGCATTAACGGTGAAGGGATCGGTTACTACAAAAAGCAAGTGGTGTTTGTAGAGGGCTCATTGCCTGGTGAAGTGATCGTCGCCAAAATTGACAAAGTTTTTCCCAATTATGCCACAGCTAAGTTAAAAAAAATCCGCCAGGCGGCTCCTGAACGGATAACACCGCCGTGTCCCCTCTATGACCGGTGCGGTGGATGTCAATTACAGCATCTCGACTATGAGGCCCAATTGGAAGCGAAGAAGGATCGCGTGATTCAAGCTTTTGAACGTTATACCCACTTGACGGCAGACACTTTGCCCATTAAACCCACCATCGGCATGGTCAATCCCTGGGGATACCGTAACAAGGGGCAACTGCAAATCAGCACAGCTGGGAATCAGGTTATGGCCGGCTTGTATGAACCGGGCTCCCACCGTTTGGTTGATTTATCGGACTGTATGATTCAGCATCCCCTCATTAATGATGTGGTTGCCAAAGTGAGAAAGATCATTCAACACTTAAATATCCCCGTATACAATGAGCGCAAGCGGACAGGTGTGATCCGTACCATCATGGTCCGGGTTGGCTTTCAGACTGAACAATTGCAGCTGGTGCTGATTACACGGACTGAAGAGATCCCCCGTTTAAAAGAGCTGTTGCTGGAGATTCGTTATCATATCCCTCAACTGACCAGCATATGGCAAAACATTCATCCCGCTAAAAGTTCTAAGATTTTTGGTAAAAAGTTTAAGCTGTTGTGGGGAGAGCGGCACATCATCGAGCGTTTAGGAGATTTATCGTTTAAGTTGTCCCCCAGAGCTTTCTTTCAACTTAACCCGCTGCAGACCATTAAAATGTATGACCAAGTGAAAGCTTATGCCGCTTTAACAGGACAGGAAAATGTGGTTGATGCCTACTGTGGTGTAGGAACAATTGGTCTGTGGTTAGCCAGGGAAGCAAAAGAAGTACGGGGAATGGATACCATCAAAGAAGCAATTGAGGATGCCAAACTGAATGCTAAACTGAACGGCCTGGCTAATGCCCATTTTGAAGTGGGACGGGCTGAAACGTGCTTCCCGCGCTGGTTAAAGCAGGGTTTCAAGCCGGATGTGATTGTGGTTGACCCGCCGCGAACGGGATGTGATGATCAACTTTTACATGCCATTGTGCAAAGCCAGGCCAAACGACTAGTATATGTGTCCTGTAATCCTTCGACATTGGCTAAAGACTGCCGTGTTCTCTTTAACGCCGGCTTTAAGCTTCAGGAAATTCAACCCTTTGATTTGTTTCCCCATACCAGCCATGTGGAATGTTGCGCTTTGCTGATGAGATGAAAAGTTAAACGGTGGCAATGTTGTTTTGCTAACCGGTGTCACCCTTATGGCTGAAACAGAACCACACAATTATTTTCAAAATTATTTAAGCTTAAGCATGGTAAAGGAGGAATATCCAAAATGGCATACGACTCATTAATTAAGATGCGGATTAGCCAGGTTTTGAAATAGCGGGGTTCCCTCAGGCTGGAACGGATTAAAGCCACCCTTGACCAATGTCTGGTTACAGATGAAGAGTGGGGTTATGCAGCAGATGGATTTCCCGATCCTCTGCCCTGATTTAATCCCAGATTTCGTGTAAAATAAAATATGAATTTAAGGAATTCTAGGTCATGGACAACTAAAGGAAAAGGGTCTGCAGAGAGGATGGGATAGCTGATGACCAGAATGAGCGACATGAGCAGGGAAGAGTTGGAGCGGGAAATGCAGCGCCTGTTGGCTGAAGCACGGAAAAAGGAGCAAGCCGGGTTTATTTCTGAAGCGAATGTTCTGGAGCAGAAGTTCTACATGGCCAAATCATATCTCATGGATCCGGCTGAGATTAAAATAGGGGGCAAATACAGAGTGGCCGGCGAAGAAGGTATCTTTACCGTGGAGTATTTAAACGGCGTATTTGCCTGGGGCAAGCTGGACACATCACCGGAGAAACGGGGTTTTCCCATCGGACGTTTGAAGGAAATCAAGAATTGAAAAGAAATCGGACTCTACCCAGCAGACAGAGTCCGTTTTTTTGTCTGTAAATTTATAACTGGCCATCTAGCTTATTGAGCGGAGACAGCAACCTGCTTTTTCGTCTTTTTCTTTGTCTGTGTTCCGACGACTTTTTCAAAGGCGGCGAGGGCTGCCTCATAACCGCTTAAACCTTGTTCTTGTTCCACACGGGCAATGGTTTCAATCATCCGCTTGTAATCTTTTGGAATGACTTTGACAAAGCTGGAAACAACCAGATCCCACTGTTTTAAGATTTTCTTGGCGTGTTCGCTGCCTGTGTAGTAGACGTGTTTTTCGATCATGGTTTTCACTGCTTTGATTTCTTCCGGATCTTGAAGAGATTCAAACTCGATCAGTTCCGTATTGCATTTGGCTTTGAAGGTGTTGTGCTCATCCAGCACGTAGGCGATACCGCCTGACATGCCGGCAGCAAAGTTCTTGCCCGTCGGACCCAAGATGACAACCCGGCCGCCGGTCATATATTCACATCCATGATCTCCCACGCCTTCCACGACTACCCGGGCACCACTGTTACGGACACAGAAGCGCTCTCCAGCTACTCCACGAATGTAAGCTTCACCGCCAGTAGCCCCGTAGAAGGCTACGTTGCCAATAATAATATTTTCTTCCGGTTTGAATGTGGCTTTTGGTGAAGGATAGGCAATGAGCTTGCCGCCAGACAGGCCCTTGCCAAAGTAGTCGTTGGCATCTCCTTCAAGGGTTAAGGTTATGCCTTTGGGCAGGAAAGCCCCGAAGCTTTGCCCTGCTGAGCCGGTAAAGTGCAGGCGGATCGTATCTTCCGGCAGGCCTTCTGCTCCGTAGCGTTTGGTCACCTCATGGCCTAGCATGGTGCCGACCACCCGGTTGGTATTTTTAATCGGGAAGGAGGCTTCCACCACTTCCTGACGCTCCAGAGCAGGCTGGCAAAGCTCAATCAACTGGTTATCCAGGGCTTGATCCAAACCGTGATCTTGGGTCTTTGAATTGTAGCGTTTGTGCTGGCCTTCTACTGGCGGTTGATAAAGCAGCGGTGACAGATCGAGTCCTTTCGCTTTCCAGTGGTCAATGGCTTGCTGGGGTTCCAGCACATCGGTGCGACCGACCATTTCATCAATGGTGCGGAAGCCCAACTGAGCCATCAGTTCCCGAACCTCTTGGGCCACAAAGCGCATATAGTTGACAATATACTGTGGGTCACCTTTGAAGCGCTCACGCAATTTCGGATCTTGGGTGGCGACGCCTACAGGACAAGTGTTCAGGTGGCAAACACGTGCCATCACACATCCCAGCACCACCAGCGGGGCGGTGGAGAAACCGTACTCTTCAGCACCCAGCAGGGTGGCGATGACCACATCGCGGCCGGTCATCATTTTGCCGTCCGTTTCAACAGCAATGCGGTCCCGTAGGTTATTCAAAACCAGGGTTTGATGGGTTTCGGCCAGGCCCAGTTCCCAAGGCAGACCGGCATGCTTGATGCTTGTTTTGGCTGCTGCACCCGTGCCGCCATCATAACCACTAATCAAGACGGTATCTGCTCTGCCTTTGGCCACCCCGGCTGCCACCGTGCCTACACCTGCTTCAGAAACCAGTTTGACGCTGATCCGTGCTTGAGGGTTGGCATTCTTAAGATCATGGATCAGCTGGGCCAGGTCTTCAATGGAATAGATATCATGGTGCGGAGGCGGTGAAATCAGCCCTACCCCCGGGGTGGAGCCTCTCACTTCGGCAATCCACGGATAGACTTTGTTCCCCGGCAGCTGTCCGCCTTCACCTGGCTTGGCCCCCTGGGCCATTTTAATTTGTATTTCATCGGCATTCGTCAGGTAATGGCTGGTGACACCGAACCGTCCAGAAGCCACCTGCTTGATGGCGCTGCGGCGCCAGTCACCGTTTTTATCACGGGTGAAGCGGGCCGGATCTTCTCCGCCTTCTCCAGAGTTGCTTTTGCCACCGATTCGGTTCATGGCGATGGCCAGAGCTTCGTGTGCTTCCTTACTTAAGGCACCGTAGGACATGGCGCCGGTTTTGAAGCGGCGGCAGATAGATTCCACTGATTCAACTTCATCCAGGGGAACAGGTTGCCGGTCCTTTTTAAACTTGAGCAAACCGCGCAAGGTATTTTGCCGCTCATGGAAGCCATTAACCATTTCGGCATATTTTTTGTATTCTTCATAGTCATTGTTCCGGCAGGCTTTTTGGAGCTGGTGGATCACTTTAGGCTCAAACATGTGCTCTGTATCGCCGTTCCGTCTGAATTGGAAATCATCTCCGTTATCCAGTTGCTGAGCCTGTTCAGGATCCCCGTAGCCCCGTTCGTGGCGAAGCAATGCTTCTTTGGCGATGGTCTCAAGATCAATGCCGCCCAGGCGGGAAGTCGTCCAGGTAAAGTATTTGTCAATCACTGACTGGGCGATCCCGATCGCTTCAAAGATTTGTGCCCCTTTGTAACTCTGGATGGTGGAGATGCCCATTTTGGAAATCACTTTGAGAATCCCTTTGGTGGCTGCTTTAATATATTTGGCAATCGCTTGCTCCACGGTGATGTCTTTCAGGGCCTGCTGCTCAACCATGTGCGCGATGGATTCAAAGGCGAGATAAGGATTGATGGCATCGGTGCCGTAGCCCAGGAGGACGCAGAAATGATGCACTTCCCGCGGTTCTCCTGATTCAACGATAATGCTGGCTTTGGTCCGCGTGCCTTGACGGATCAGATGATGATGCAATCCTGCAGCAGCCAACAGGGCAGGGATGGCTGCGTGTTGTGCATCGATGCCCCGGTCAGAGAGAATCAGGAGGCTTATGCCGTTTTCCAGTGCTTCATCTGCCGCCTTAAACAGGGCATCCAGCGCTTTTTCCAGCCCTTTCTCACCCTCAGACACAGGGAAGGTGATCGGCAATGTGGCGGCTTTGAGTCCCTGGCGGATGTTGGCTTTCAGGCGTGCCAACTGTTCATTGGTTAAAATAGGTGTTTCCAGACGGATGTGTCGGCAGCTTTCCGGTTCGGGGTGGAGCAGATTACGCTCTGGGCCAATGGTGGTGCTGACCGCCGTGACCACTTCCTCCCGGATGGCATCAATGGGGGGGTTGGTCACCTGGGCAAACATTTGCTTGAAATAGTTGTACAAGAGTTGCGGCTTTTTGGACAGCACGGCCAGGGGGGCATCATAGCCCATGGAGCCGACCGGATCTTCGCCGTCGGTCACCATTGGTTTAATCATTTTATCCAGTTCCTCTTTGGTGTAGCCGAAAGCATTTTGACGCTGGGTTAAGCTGTCAAAATCAGCCTGGGGCATTTCAGGATTTTCGGCTGGCAGCTCATCAAGGTTGATTAAATGTTCATTTAGCCACTCTTGATACGGATGCTCAGTGGCAATTTGCTGCTTTAACTCCTTGTCAGAGACAATACGCCCTTCTTCCAGGTCAACAAGCAGCATATGACCGGGGTGCAACCGCTCTTTGAGGACAATGTTTTCTTCCGGAATATCCAGCACACCCACTTCAGAAGACATGATGACCCGGTCATCTTTGGTCACATAATACCGGGCCGGGCGCAAGCCGTTGCGATCTAAGCAGGCACCCACCTGTTTGCCATCCGTAAAAGCAATGGCAGCCGGTCCGTCCCACGGTTCCATCAAACAGCTGTGATACTCATAAAAGGCCCGTTTTTCCGAATCCATTTGGGCATCGTGCTGCCACGGTTCCGGGATCATCATCATGACGGCATGGGCCAGGGAACGCCCGGATAACATCAGAAACTCCAAGGCATTGTCAAACATGGCCGAATCACTGCCATTCTGGTCAATGACGGGACGGATTTTCTTCATGTCCTCCCCGAAATAGGGAGACTCACATACTGCTTCCCGGGCATACATCCAGTTTACGTTACCTTTGAGCGTGTTAAATTCCCCGTTATGGATGGTATAGCGGTTCGGATGGGCACGCTCCCAGCTGGGAAAAGTATTGGTGCTGAAGCGAGAGTGTACCAAGGCAACCGCCGTGGTCACGTCCGGATCTTTGAGATCCAGATAAAAACGGTCTAACTGGTCAGAGGTCAGCATGCCCTTGTAGACGATCGTCCGGCTGGACAGACTGGCCACGTAGAAAGGATGATCTTTTGCCTCTTTAAGGGCTGCAATCTCGTTTTCAGCCCGTCTGCGAATGACATACAGCCGGCGTTCAAAGGTCATTTCATCAGTGATGTCCTCTCCACGGGCGATAAACACTTGGCGGATGAAAGGCTGGGCTGCTTTGGCCCTCTGGCCCAAAAAGTGATTTTCCACAGGCACGGTGCGCCAGCCTAGCACGGAATGCCCTTCTTCCGCAACTATCCGCTCCACTATGGTTTCAAACTTGTGCCGCACATCTTGATCATGGGGAAGGAAAATCATCCCCACTCCATATTCACCAGGACCGGGGAGGCTGATCCCTTCCCGGGTACAGACCTTGTCTAAAAAGGCATGGGGGATCTGTAACAAAATACCGGCTCCATCGCCGGTGCTGGATTCATCCCCCTGTCCGCCCCGATGATCCAAATTACGCAACATGTGTAACGCATCCTGCACAATGGCATGCGATTTTTTCCCTTTAATATGTGCTAAAAAGCCAATTCCACAGGCATCATGTTCAAATTGGGGGTCATAAAGTCCTTGTCTTTCAGGCAGTCCAGTATGTCTCATGCGCTCCACTCCCCATTGTTTCGATTTGTCAGATTTTTTTCCATTATAGTTTTTTTGGATTGATCTTTACAATATATAATTTAGATGAAAATGATCTAAAATTGATATAGATCTGATTGGGAAAAAGGAAATGTGAAGTGTGAACGCTATCAGAGGAGATATTTCCGGTATGAGTAGAAGCGCATGAGTGTCAGTTTGTTGAAAAAGATCGCAAAAGGACTTGCCCTGTATTTTTCAGACTTGTCCTGTATACATCAATTGTGTAGGTAGTTACGAGTTCTATTTGAACCGGTACCGGGTCCACATGTCTTCGCTAATCAGGGTTTTGGGCTTTTTGCCTGTCAAGGCCAGCACAATGTTTTCAGCCGCCAGACGGGCCATGGCCATCCGGGCCGAGATGCTGGCACTGCCGATATGGGGCAGGGGCACCACATTGGGCAAGGTGAGCAAAGGGTGGTCGGTTGGCACAGGCTCCTGATGGAACACATCCAAGCCGGCCGCCCAAATTTGCTTTTCTTTCAAAGCATGGTACAAGGCTTCTTCATCAACGACGGGTCCGCGGGAGACGTTGATAAAGATGGCCGTCTTTTTCATCAGCTCAAATTCCCGCCGGCCAAACAAATGGCGGGTTTGGTCGGTCAACGGGGTCAAGGCCACTACAAAGTCGGCCTTTTGCAGGAGGTCTTCAAAAGAACAGTACGTGGCTCCCAGCTTTTCTTCTGCTTCTGTTTTGGGCTTACGGTTATGGTACAGAATCTCCATGTCAAAGCCTCTGGCTCTCCTGGCCACCGCTTCACCGATACGGCCCATGCCGACGATGCCCAGCGTCTTGCCGTACACATCCTGGCCGGCCATAAACATGGGACTCCATGACTGCCATCTGCCTTCATAAACGGCCTGAGAGGCTTCCACCACCCGGCGGGCGGTGGCCATGAGCAGAGCAAAGGTGAGGTCTGCGGTTGCTTCGGTCAGCACATCAGGGGTGTTGCTCACCATGATGCCTAGATGCTTGGCTGTTTCCACGTCAATGTTGTCATAGCCGACAGCCATGTTAGCTACTATTTTTAAATTTTGTCCTCTCTTTAACACTTCTTGGTCGATGCGGTCCACCACCATGGTGAACAGGGCATCTGCTTTGGCCGCCTCTTCCAGCAATTTATCCCGGGGACAGGGAGTATCTGCTTCCCACATGCCTACGTGAGCGACGTCTTCCAAAAGGGCAACAATCTCCTTGGGTATTTGCATGGTAATAAATACGTACGGTTTAGCCATGGGTTCAACTCCTTTGCGAGGGAGATTTACCATCATTTTAAGTCAAATGATCATCAATGAGAAAGACCACAAGGCGCCCCGGTCCGTGCACACCGATGCTGAGATCCATTTCTATATCTGCGCTGCGGCTGGGACCGGTAATAAAATTAATGCAGGAATAATCCGAGACGATGCCTTTAAGCTGGCTTAAAACCTGGGTGAGGCGAGGGACGATACGAGAGCCGCGGAGGACAACCCCGCATGCAGCTGGCAGCAAGCTGACCAATCTTCCCTGTTCTCCCCGGTTGTAAAGCACAACGGTACCTGTTTCAGCCAGACCGTATTCAGCCACCACCACCCCCAGATCAGCTTGTTCGGCTGCTGCAATCAGCGACTCCCGCCCTGCTGAGGAAGACCAAAAGGTCGTGTGGATGTCTGCCAACTGATTCAGGGTTTGGACAAGGGCTTGTCCTGCTGCAGAAGGATGCTGCCAGGCCACTAAGCGTTTCAAACCTTGCTCACGAATCCAGCGGCTGACAGTTTGCGGGAGTTCTTCCAGGGCAGGGACGCGCACCACTTCACCCGTAAGCGCGCTTAATTCTTGTTCAAACTGATCCACCAGCTCTCTATGCGTGCGTCCTTGACTTAGGTGATCCCAAGGGTGGTGATTCCAACGGGGGCGGTTGACCTTGGTGGGGGTGGGGCGTCCCAATTTACGGGCAATCTTCTGTAAAAATGCTTGTCTATCGGCCATGGGGTTCACCTCCGTGGCGTCCTTGCCGCTCCCACCATTCCCGGAAGCTCTCCGGTGCGGGAGCAGGAAAGTCACGGGCTTGAGTCCAAGCTTTCAAGGGACCCGGTCCTTTGTTCAGGAATCCTTCCTCACCGGCTTGCGGTCTTAACAGATATTTGGCCATTTTCAGGCCCAGGCGGTAGAGGGCAGGGTACTTCATGGCTGCCCCGAACAAGCGGAACGCCAGCCGCTCTATCCACGGGCTCCGCTTTTGGCCCACTTCATCCCGGCGCAGATCGATCAGCATGTCGTGCAGCGGGATCTTGACCGGACACGCTTCTGTGCAGGCGCCACACAAGCTGGAAGCATAGGGGAGTTCTTCCCATTGATCAAATCCTTTTAAAACAGGGGTTAGCACTGCACCAATAGGTCCTGGATAAACACTACCGTAGGCGTGACCGCCAATGTGCCGGTAAACAGGACAGACGTTCAGGCAGGCTCCGCAGCGGATGCAATGCAAAATGCTTTGGTAATCGGTGCCCAACGCATTTGAACGGCCGTTGTCTACAATAATGACATGCATCTCTTCCGGTCCGTCTTGGTCATTTTCCCGCCGTGGCCCGGTGAGTGCTGTGACATAACTGGTTATTTTTTGCCCGGTGGCACTGCGCGGCAGAAGTGAAAGCACGGCATCAAGATCTTCCCAAGTGGGAACAATGCGCTCCATGCCCATCATGACCACATGGGTCTTAGGCAAAGTTGTGGTCAGGCGGGCATTGCCTTCATTGCTCACCAGCACAATAGAACCGGTTTCCGCCACGGCAAAGTTACAGCCGCTAATCCCTATATTGGCATTTAAGAACTTGTCCCGCAGCTGGTGACGGGCAAAGCGGGTTAATGCTGAGGTGTCCTCAGGCAGTTCTTCCCCCGCCACCGCTGAAAACAACTGGGCAATCTGCTTGCGGTTTTTGTGAATAGCCGGGGCAATAATATGGGAAGGCATCTCTTTGGCTAATTGAATGATGTACTCTCCAAGATCAGATTCAATGGCCTCAACTCCAATTTCTTCTAACCGATGATTAACATGCGTTTCTTCGGAGACCATCGACTTGGATTTAATCACCGTTTGAGCCTGCTTTGCTTTAGCCAGACGGATAAGGTACTCCACTGCTTCTTGTTCTGTTTCGGCAAAAAAGACGGTACCGCCGTTTTTCTCCACATTGGTGGCAAATAGGTCTAAATAGTAATCCAGGTGCTCAATGGTATGGCGGCGAATCGCTTCCGCCCGTGTCCGCCATTCCTCAAGATTGCCTAAAGCTTGGCCAGCTTTTTGTTTTCCTTCTCTGAAGCGGGCTTGGGCATTTTTGAGAGACTGGCGAAGAAAAGGATCATTTAAGGCCTGTTCCACCCGTTCTTTAAACGGCAGGGGATTGGACAGACTCATAGCGCTGCACCCCCTCATATAACAGCTCGGCCACATGGAATACCTTGACCGGATATCCAAGACGTTTCAAACGCCCTTCGATATTCATCAGGCAAGCCATATCAGAGCCGACCAGGATATCGGCTTGGGTGGAGCGGATATGTTCCACTTTTTCATCAACCATTTGTTCAGAGATTTCTTTCATCTTAACAGCAAATGTGCCGCCAAACCCGCAGCAGTCCTGCTCATAAGGAAGCTCGGCCACTTCCAGTCCTTTTATGGTCTGTAAAAGTTGAAGCGGCTCCTGGTATATCCCCAGGCCCCGCATCATATGGCAGGAATGATGATAGGTGGCTCTGCCTTCGTAACAGGCATCAACAGAGCTAACTTTTAGAATATTAACCATAAATTGAGAAAATTCATAAACTTTGTCGGCAAATTGCTGGGCCTTATCACGCCACTCGTCATCGGCTGCAAACAAAGTAGGATAATAATGGCGAATCATGGCTGCACAGGAACCAGAGGGGGACACCACGTACTGGGCGTTTTTAAAGGCGCGGATCAATTGTTTCGCTGCTGTCCGGGCCTCTTCATGGTAACCGCTGTTATAGGCAGGCTGACCGCAACAGACCTGTTCGAGAGGAAAATCTACGTCGCAGCCGTGACGGCGCAATAAATGAACGACCGCCTGGCCTACACGTGGAAAAAAACAATCTGAAAGACAGGTGATGAACAGAGAAACGCGCATGTCAAATCCCTCCTCAGTTGAGATTTAAAAGTATGATCATCTGATGATTGTTCAAAAAAGAAGAACAAAACAACACGAGAGGCTTAGAAAAAGTGAAACCTATGCTTTTTGAAAGATAGCCTGGGAATTATGTTTGTTTATCCGGATTTGTGTGTTCAAGATCTTTGTTAAAACGAATCAATACCTCTTCAACTTTGACGAGGTGGGCAAGCATCAGTTGTTCAGCTAGTGGCGCATTGCGGTCAACGATGGCCTGATAAATGGAAACATGCTCTTGATATAATCGTTCAAAGGTGGATTCTTCCGCATAGAGCCAGATGCGCCGGCTTTCCCTCATGGTTTCTACCATCGTATCGGCAATTTGGTTCATGAGCTTGACTAAAACACTGTTTTGAGACGCTTCTGCAATTGCCAGATGAAATTTGACATCGGCCTTTTCCCCGAGATCTTCATCTCCTGCCGCTCGGCTCATTTCGTCCAGGGCCGCTTTCATCTGGGCTAAATCGGACTCCTTTCGTTTGGTTGCTGCCAGACTTGCGGCCCCTGTTTCTATGATTTTGCGCACTTCAAAAAACTCCAGCATGCTCTTGTTATCTAGTAAAATAGCCGGTGTAGCGGGCAAGGAAAGCTTGGAAAAGTCATAGGCATTGACAAAAGTTCCTTCTCCCTGCTTCATGTGCACCAAGCCCATGGCCCTCAATGCACTTAATGCTTCCCGAATGGCTGAACGGCCAACATTAAAGTTTTTGGCCAGCTGTTCAACCGAATCCAGTTTATCCCCAGGTTTTAATTCCCCGTTTTTGATCATCTCTATTAACTGTTCAGCTACAATTTCATAGATTTTTTTTGTTCTGACACGTTTATATCCCATAATGCCACCCCTAGAATAACCTACATATTCTTATTGTAACCAATGACAGAAATGATCACAATAGAGGTGGCGCTGGGAACACGATTTCCTGGGCCGTCTCTACGAACCAGGGAAGGAAAAAATGGATCCTCCATTGTCGAGCTGATGTTATTTTTGAAGAGAGTGGCTTATGTTCTGCTCACCAACTGCACCTTTGTTGGTAAGCATGAAGGCTAGGAATAAACCGATGATGACCAGCCAAGCCAAGTACCAGGGGTTCGCCCCTCCGGTAATCAGAGCCATACCCAATACACCAGCGGCAAGAATATAATAGGTCATCGGGATTAAAGCTTGGCGAATCAAATCCCCTTCACGGTCCACGAGACCAACGGTGGCTGAAGCAGCGACCACATTGTGGACACAAATCATATTTCCGGCAGCCCCCCCGACTGCTTGCAAGGCCACGACAATGCCTGCTCCGGTCGCTCCGAGTCCAATACTTTCAGCTGTTCCAAACTGGAATAACGAGAACATCATATTGCTGACCGTATTACTGCCTGAGATAAACGCGCCTAGTGCACCGATGGCCGGGGCAAACATTGGCCATAAACCCCCGACCATATTAGAGACCCCTTCTGCCAAAACAAGCGGCATACTGGCCAGCTCATCTGTCGCAGAATTGAGAAACACTTGCACCATGGGGACAGCAAATATCAGGGCTGTAGCAGCACTAAACGTGGTCTTCAACGAATCAGACCAGGCCCGGATGTAATGTCTTTTTTTGGACATGTTATGGATGAAGTAGGTAGCTAAAGAAGCCACGATAAAGATAAATCCAGGTAAATAAAGCGGTTGAGACGAAGTTGAAATACCTGAACCAAAGATATCGGTAATTGAAAGAGTCACATACTCGTGCCGCAATGCAGCCTGAACCGTATCAACGGTTCGTGTGATAACCAACAAACCGGCAACGATAATATAAGGGGACCAAGCTCTTAACAGGGACATGGCAGGCGTTTCGGTTGATTGCTGGGAAACCTCATTTAATTTACCAATCCATTGGGGTTCCCACTTGCTGCGTTCTTCAAAGTCGAATGTTTCTTTGCGACCATGATCAAGGGGATCAATACGCCAACCAAACCATGGATCATGGCCACTTTAACCCCAATTTGAAATAAATATTCTGAAAAAGGTGTTGAGCCAATGGCTGCTAGTACATTTTCTTGCCCGTCAAGGCCGCTGTTGACACCGACCAGAATGGGTGTTCCTACAGCTCCAAAAGAAACGGGTGTGCTTTGAACAATCAGTGCCACCAAGACCGCAGCCATAGCCGGAAAGCCAATGGCAACAAGCAATGGCGCTGCAATGGCTGCAGGAGTGCCAAACCCGGCTGATCCTTCAATGAACGCACCAAACAGCCAAGCAATGAGGATGGCTTGGATGCGCCGGTCCGGAGAAATATCAGTAAAACCTTTACGGATGGCTTGGATGGCACCGCTTTCTTTTAACGTATTAAGGAGCAATATAGCCCCAAAAACGATAAACAGCATGTTTAATGCCGTGACCAGTCCGTGAACGGAGGCAGCCCATACTTTGTTTGAGGGTGTACCCCAAATGATCAGCGCCATAAGTACGGTTATGATGTAGGCCAGTGGCATGGCTTTTTTGGCTGGCCATTTTAAAATGACGAGAAAAATAAATACAGTGGCGATAGGTGTCAATGCAAACAGGGATAATAAACCAACGCTCACATCAATTCACTCCCTTAAGTTATTCAGTTTGGACAAAACAGGTCCGTGGCAAAGACAGACGGCACATTTAGAACGCTTTCAAATTGTTATTTAAAATTAATGTTTGTTTTTCACTTCCTTCTCTGGGTCAAGCTTTCAAACCACCCATAGTATGATAAGGTCATCAGATCTATAAATAATCATAAAAAAAATGTCACATTGATTTCAATCTCTTTTTTAAAAAAAAATGATTGTTTGACAGATCAAGCAAGAATGAATTTACAACACATTTGGGTTCAGCTATAATCATGGTGGAGAGCATACTCATTTTGTGTCGGCCAAAATCATCATATGACCTGATTTATACACAATGGCCCGATATATGTATTTTTAAGGTTTGACAAAAAGGAGATGAATAAAAATTGCGTCGCATTACTGGGGAGATTCGTGCCAAGCTCATTGAAGCAGCCGGGGTTAGTGCTTATTTTGACGATGAGGAAAGTTTGCTCAGTCATTCCTATGATGCTACACCCATGCTGCAGGCCATGCCTGAGGCAGTGATCTATGCGCAATCGACCAACCAAGTCAGTGCCGTGTTGAAGATATGTCATCAGTATGAAATCCCTGTTTACACCAGGGGGGCGGCCAGCAATTTGTGCGGTGGCACCGTTCCGGTCCATGGTGGGGTGGTCCTGGTGACCACACGTATGAACCGTTTGCTGGAAATTGATGAGGAAAACTTAACAGCTACTTTTGAAACCGGTCTCACCACCAAAGCGCTGCATCAAGCAGTCGAAGCTAAAGGATTATTTTACCCCCCCGACCCAGGCAGTATGTTGGTCTCTACGTTAGGTGGAAATATTGCCCAGTGTGCCGGGGGGCTTCGCGGACTGAAATATGGCACCACAAAGGATTATGTGATCTGTTTAACAGCTGTCTTGCCCAACGGGGAAGTGATTCATACGGGAGGCAAATTGATGAAGGATGTGGCCGGCTACGATTTAACGAAATTGCTGGTCGGATCTGAAGGCACCTTAGCTGTCATCACAGAAGCAACGGTGAAGCTTTTGCCTAAACCGCAGGCCACAAGCGTGATGTTGGCCTATTTCGATGATATGTATGCTGCTGCCCGGACGGTCTCCAAAATTATCGCTGCCCGTATCATTCCCAGTACGCTGGAGTTTATGGATCATGGCACCATTTTGGTGGTAGAAGACTATGCTAAGATCGGCCTTCCCACTGACATGAAAGCCATCTTATTGATCGGACAGGACGGACATCCTGCTGTGGTGGAAGAGGATATGGAAAAAATGAGGGCAATTTGTATGGAAGAAGCGCGGGAAATCAAAGTGGCCAAAGACATGCGGGAAGTAGAGGAACTTATGACTGCACGCCGCAGTGCCTTGTCCGCCTTGGCACGCCTTAAACCGACCACCATTTTGGAAGATGCTACAGTACCACGTTCTCAGATTGCGACCATGGTGGAAAAAATTGCAGAGATTGGCGCCAAATATAACGTCCGTATCTGTACCTTCGGCCATGCAGGTGACGGCAATCTTCATCCGACATGTATGACCGATGCCCGGGATCAAGACGAAATTGAACGGGTGGAAGAAGCGTTTGAAGAGATTTTTGCCGCTGCATTGGAGCTGGGAGGAACCATTACAGGCGAACACGGTGTAGGTATCGTCAAGGCTCCTTTTTTGGAATGGAAAGTGGGCCCGGCTGGTATAGAGGTGATGAAAGGGATTAAACGGGCATTCGATCCGAAAAACATTCTAAACCCTGGAAAAATGTTTGCCGGCCAAACCCGCAAGAGAGTGGTGATTAACAGATGAAGACAAAGGAGATTCAAGGCAAAATGCCTCAAGTTGAAAAAACTCCGGTCACACGGCGTCTGCAGGACAGGCTCAATTATGACGAATTATCCAATTGTATGCGCTGTGGTTTTTGTCTGCCGGCCTGTCCCACCTACAGGGAGACAGGCCGGGAAGCATCTTCTCCCCGGGGACGGATTGCCTTGATGAAAGCCGCTGTTGACGGTCACCTGCAGAATGGAAAGCAGTTAGAAGATCAGCTTAATCAGTGCCTGGGTTGCCGGGCTTGTGAGCCAGCCTGTCCGGCTGGTGTTAAGTATGGGGAACTCTTGGAGCAAGCGCGCGATGCACTGGAAGATCATGCCCGCCATAAGGTTTGGGTGCGGGTTTTGCGACGCTTCTTTTTCCACTTCCTATTTCCCCATCCCAAGCGGTTGCGCTGGCTGGGACGATTGCTGGTCATCTACCAAAAAACGGGTTTGCAATGGCTGTTGCGCAAGAGCAGGCTTTTGCAACTCTTGCCATCTTATTTAAGGGAGATGGAGGCGGTGATGCCTGCCGCTACGTCCAAGGGTGTGGCCGAACAGTTGGGTAATTTTATCCCTGCCCAAGGAAAAAAGAAAGGAACAGTGGGTTTGTTCAGAGGGTGTGTCATGGATGTGTTGTTTACTGAAACTAATATAAATACAGTTACACTGCTGAGTGAAGCAGGGTTTGACGTGGTCATTCCTCCGCAACAAACCTGTTGTGGGGCCTTGCACGCTCATAGCGGAGAACGGGAGATGGCCCGCTCATTGGCCCGCAGGAATATCCAGGCTTTTAAAGAAATAGAGGTGGACTATATTGTGTCTAATGCGGGAGGATGCGGGGCTTTTTTACAGGAGTATGAGCATTTATTGGAGGATGAATGTGAAGCGGAAGAGGCCAGCTGGTTTTCAGAGCGGGTGAAAGATATCAGTGAACTTTTGCTTGATCATGGTCCAGTGGGCAAGTGGGGAACACTTGAAGGAAGAATTACTTATCAAGTCTCGTGCCATTTGCAGAATGTGATGCAAGTCAGGGAACAGCCACGCCAATTGTTGCGCCAAATCAAGGGAGCGGTTTATGTGGAGCTGTTTGAAGCAGATCGTTGTTGCGGTTCGGCCGGCATCTACAATCTGACGCAACCCGAGATGTCAGCACGCATATTGGATGAAAAGATGAAACATGTGAGAGCCACGAAAGCTGATATCCTGGTGACCTCAAATCCTGGCTGTTTATTACAGATGAAGGCAGGTATCCAGCGTGCAGGGCTGTCCGATCACATGAAGGCAGTTCATGTGGTTGATCTGTTAGCAGAAGTGCGCCAAAAAGGAGAATCAAGATATTGATGGTGGGTAACGTAGAAACTTTGTGAGTTACGGAAACGCTCCTGTTTCAAACCAAATCACCACAAATACTGCATTAGTTTTGAGGCTGCCCCGATTGCGTTCCAAGAGCCAAAGGGCAGCCACCAATTATTTATATTGACTTACCTAACCTTATTTGACACCCAATTTTTTAAAGAACTCTCTCATAAAACCTGGGAGATCAGGCCAGGCATTAGCCGAGACAATGTTGCCATCCACATGCAAAGGTTCTTCGATATAGGTTGCGCCTGCCGCTTCTACCTCTGGCCGGCATGCAGTGTATGCCGTCAATTCTCTCCCCTGCACATGTTCTCTAATGGTGGTCAAGATCAAGGCGCCGTGGCAAATAACAGCCAGCGGTTTTTTGGTTTCCAAGAAATGTTTGGTGATCTCCTGTACTTTGGGATTCATACGAATATACTCCGGTGCACGCCCGCCGGGCAAGATTAAGCCATCATAGTCAGCCGGATTAATGTCATCGACAGAGGCATGGGACTCGATTCCATAAGCTAATTTTTCAGAAAAGGTTTCCATGTGGGGTTCAAAATCGTGAACAACCGTTTGCAGTTTCTTTTTAGTGGGGGATGCGATGGTACACTCCAATCCCTCTTCCAGGCAACGGTAATAGGGATAGAACACCTCCAACGCTTCAACAGCATCTCCGGTTAAGATCAGCACTTTTTTAGTCATGCCTACCATCTCCTTTCTCACAGGGTTTAAAACCGCTATACTTATGGTAACATACGGTTAACTGTCACTCAAGAAAATAAACCACCCGTCACTTGGTCAGGTTGATCAGGGAGCAGAAGCTTAAGCCCAAAGTATTGGTTAATGCTTCGGCTATTGGTTATTATGGCACCTCTTTTGAGGATGTATTTACTGAAGAATCTGGGCCTGGCACTGATTTTTTGGCTAAGGTGACACAAGCCTGGGAGCAGGAAGCAGTTCAGGCTGTTCCATTGGGTGTTCGGGTGATAAGAATGAGATTGGGGGTCGTACTGGGTAAAAGCGGAGGTGCCCTTGAGAAAATGCTCTTGCCTTACCGCTTATATATTGGAGGTACGGTGGGCAGCGGACGGCAATGGGTATCTTGGGTGCATATCCAGGACGTGGTGCGTGCCATTCGATTTGCGATTAGCAATCCTGATCTTGATGGGCCGGTTAATGTCACAGCACCTCATCCGGTGCAAATGAAAACTTTTGGCAAAACGGCAGCCAAAGTATTGGGGCGTCCCTATTGGCTCCCCGCCCCTGGTTTTGCTCTCAAGCTGTTATTGGGGGAAATGTCCGGCCTCATCCTGAAGGGCCAGTGTGTCAAACCTGACAAGCTGCTTAAGACGGGTTTTAAGTTTCAATTCCCCCGTCTGGAAGAGGCTTTGCGTGATCTGGTATAATGGAACAGTGACGGCAGCTTTGAAAGCAACAGAGTATGAAGCACGCCGATCGGAAGGGAGCGCAGAATATGTCTGTCATGTTTTCAAGCCCTGCTTTTATATCCATGTTTATTATGGGCATTATTTTGGCTGTGTCCATTGTAGGCGCCATCGGCTGGGCCATTTATCATATTGCTTCAGGAAAATTTCATGAGGAGTATGAGATTGCCACTGTTCAAAAGGAAGATAATGGGAAACCATCGGACCGTACCGGTTCAGATTCAGACCAATAGCGCAGGTCTCGTTGTGCTGGGGTGTTTATAGAGACTGCAAGGCAACACTCTAAATATGTCCATAGGTGCCTATTAATTGAAAAAGAGCCTGTCGCCAGGCTCTTTTTTCAGCGCTGTCAGGAGTGTTCGTTGGCCGTAATCAATGAACCAAAGAAATAAATAATAAGCCCCAGGATAATTCCGTAAGGGACCGCATCGCTGAAATTATACGCATACCCGTTGATGCTGGCCACCACAAAGCCGACAACAAGGGTTAAGGCGGTCGCAACAATGATGGAGACAATAAAGGCAAGTACTTTATTCATCATCAGACACCCCATCCGTATGTAATCATCTTATCTTATTGTAAAGAATGTCGTAAAAAATGACAAGGGAGAGGGACAAATTGGAGCAAGCGGCACAACAATATTTAAACACATTTCCTGTTGGTACCTTTCAGAAGTTGCTGCTGTATTGGTTTGAACGCAATATGCGCCAGCTGCCTTGGCGTAAAGACCAGGATCCTTATAAAATTTGGGTCTCTGAAGTCATGTTGCAACAAACGCAAGTGGATACTGTGATCCCTTATTATGAACGGTTCATTTCCCGCTTTCCCACCCTGGAAGCGCTGGCTGAAGCAGAGGAGGAAGAGGTCCTGAAATATTGGGAAGGGCTGGGCTATTATTCCCGGGCCCGTAACTTGCATCAGGCTGTCAAAGAGGTAAAAGAGCGGTATGGGGGGCGCGTTCCTGACAACAGGAAAGAAATTGCTTCGCTCAAAGGGGTAGGACCGTATACAGCAGGGGCCATTTTAAGCATTGCTTATGGCCAGCCGGAACCGGCCGTGGATGGTAATGTGTTGCGGGTTATTTCACGGCTTTTACATATTGAGGAAGATATTCAGAAGGTAAAAACGCGCCATTTGTTTGAAGAGATTGTCAGGCATTTAATCCCTAAAGGACGGGCATCATACTTTAATCAAGGTTTAATGGAACTGGGGGCATTAGTCTGCACCCCCAAATCTCCCCACTGTCTAACCTGCCCTGTACAAGAGGTGTGCCGGGCCTATCAGGCTGGGATGCAAGATCAATTGCCAGTTAAAGGAAAGAAAAAGAAGCCAAAAACGGTAAAAATTGTGGCTGGTGTGCTTATGGAAAAGGGCCATGTGCTGATCCGGCAGAGACCGGACAACGGTTTGCTGGCCAAGCTGTATGAATTTCCAAATGTTCAGTGGGACGATCAGGAACCGGATGAGACCATTAGCCGTTATCTGTTTGACATGTACGGTTTGCGTACTGCAACGGTGGAGCAATGGCCTTCGGTGCAGCATACCTTTACCCATTTAATTTGGGAGATTTCAGTCTATCGTTTGTACTTAGCTGAACCACTGGACAAATTAAATGGTTTTGTTTTCCCTCAAGAGGACCAGCCGTTTTCTGCAGCCCGTTGGGAACGCATAGAGGATCTTGAGCGCTACCCTTTTCCTGTCTCTCACCAGAAAATCAAAAAGGAAATTTGGAAAAGATTATGAATGTCCAATGCATATTTTTTATCTGCATGGCTAACATAAGGCATGTGGAGGTGATAAAAGTGGCCGAACAACAAAAAACCAATGTCCAACAAGTCAGAAGACAAAACCAAGCTGCTGCTGGTGGTCAACAAGCTGAGTTTGCTGCTGAAACTGATGCTCAGCAAGTACGCCAGCAAAACCAGCAAGCTGAAGCTAAGAAACAGCAAAGACAACAATAACGCCAGCAAACCTGAGCATAACGCCAAATGCTTTTTTGTGGGGAGTGGTAATCAACCACTCCTCTTCTTATGAAAAAAATTAGCAGTTTGTCCACATAAAGAGTATAATAATCAGTAACATTGATCGTAGTGGAAGGAGTTAGCAATGCGTTTTCCCCATCCAGGACAGGAAATTGAAATCGTGAGTTTTAAACATGACGGATCGGTCCATCGTGTCTGGGAACGCTCAACAGTCTTGCAAACAGGTTCCCAAAGCTGGATTGTGGGCAATGACCAGGTGCTGGTCAAAGAAGCGGACGGACGGGAGTGGCGCACAAGGGAACCGGCAATCTGCACGTTTGGCAAAGGGCAATGGTTTAATACGATTGGCATGTTAAAAGAAGACGGTGTGTATTATTATTGCAACATCGGTTCGCCTTATCAGTGGAAAAACAACCGTTTACAATATATTGATTATGACTTAGATGTAAAAGTCTTTCCAGACATGACTTACGTAATCTTAGATGAGGAAGAGTTTGAGTTGCATAGACAAGAACTGAACTACCCGGAACACATTGTGCGTAAGGTGCGCCAAGGATTGGAAGAGCTTCTTTCTCTCATTCATCAGCAAAAAGGTCCTTTTGAAGCCGATTACATTGAACGCTGGTACGAACGGTTTCTGTCGTATAAATAAAAATTGGCATGCTAGAGGGGAAGACGGGTGGAGAGTATCAAGCGCTATTTTCAATTTGTCAGGCCATACTGGAAAATGATTGGCATTACGATTCTTGTTGGGATCTTGAAGTTTGGAATCCCCTTGTTGTTGCCGCTGCTCCTGATGTATGTGATTGATGAGCTGATTCAGGCCAAGACATTAAGTCAGGGAGAAAGACTGAACCAGTTAGTCCTGGTGATGGCAGCCAGCTTTTTTATCTTTACGGTGATCCGTGCACCGGTGGAGTATTACCGCCAATTTTTTGCCCAATGGGTAGGCAACAAAATTTTATACGATATCCGGGCCCGGTTGTTTGAACACTTGCAAAAATTATCCCTCAGGTATTATCACAACCGCAAAGCGGGGGAGATTATCTCCAGGGTGATCAATGATGTGGAACAAACGAAAAATTTTGTCATGACGGGCCTGATGAACTTGTGGCTGGATTTTGTCACCCTGTTTATTGCTGTTGGGATTATGTTTTATTTGGATGCACGTCTGACGCTGGTGGCCATCGCGGTGTTTCCATTGTATGGCTTTGCGGTCAAGTATTTTTACCAGCGGCTGAGGATGTTAACCAGAAAGCGGTCACAAGCCTTGGCTGAGTTGCAGGGACATCTGCATGAGCGGGTGCAGGGCATGGCTGTCACCCAAAGCTTCGCCTTGGAAGAGCATGAACAACAGCATTTTGCCAAGTACAATGATCATTTTCTGGACCGGGCCTTGACCCATACCAGCTGGAATGCCAAAACCTTTGCAGTGATTAATACCATTACCGACTTGGCGCCATTATTGGTGATCTCCTACGGCGGTTATTTGGGGATTCAGGGTCAGCTGAGTCCGGGAGCATTGGCCGCTTTTTACGGTTATCTGGAACGTATCTACGGTCCTCTGCGCCGTTTTGTTAACTCTTCCACCATTTTAACCCAAGCGATAGCCTCCATGGACAGGGTTTTTGAGCTGTTGGACGAACCCTATGAGATTACGGATCGCCCCGGGGCCAGGACGGCCCGCAACATAAAAGGCGAGGTCAGCTTTGAGCAGGTCAGTTTCCGGTATCATGAGGATTCACCGTATGTGTTGAAGAATATCAACCTGCATGTGCAAGCGGGGGAAACGGTGGCCTTGGTGGGCATGAGCGGAGGCGGCAAATCGACGTTAATCAGCTTGTTGCCCCGCTTTTACGATGTGACAGCAGGGTCCATCCGCCTGGACGGGGTGGATATCAGGGATTATCAGCTGCGTTCCTTGCGGGAGCAGATTGGGATGGTGTTACAGGACAGTATTTTGTTCAGTGATTCAGTGCGTGAGAACATTATGATGGGGAATCCCCAGGCTTCTGAGGAAGAGATGGTTCAAGCAGCCAAAGCGGCCAATGCCCACGAGTTTATTATGGAACTGCCCCACGGATATGATACGGAAATCGGGGAGCGGGGGGTTAAATTATCCGGCGGGCAAAAGCAACGCATTGCCTTAGCCCGCCTGTTTCTGAAGAATCCTCCTGTGTTGGTTTTAGATGAAGCCACTTCAGCCTTGGATCTTGAATCAGAACGGATGATTCAGGAAGCTATTGAAAAACTGGCCAAGAACAGAACGACATTTATTGTGGCCCATCGTTTATCCACGATTGCCCATGCTGACCGCATCGTGGTCATTGAGAATGGGGAGATTGTGGAAGAAGGCACCCATGAGTCCCTGATGACCAAGCAAGGCACTTATTATCGTCTGTATCAAATTCAGGAGCTTGAGCATTAATTATGCTTCATGAAAGGAATAATAGCTTTCCACCAATTTATCCAGGCGTTTCAATGTGTCAGCATAATCAATCAGCTGGGCGAAAAGGGGAAATAAATGAATCCAGTCTTCATCCTGCTTTTCTTGGTTTTCCTTATATAAGGCCATAAATTGGGTTAACACCTGGTCTCTGCCGCTAACGACATCAGTTGGAATCACATGGGGATGGTGTGGCCGCAATTTCCGCTCGTATTTTAAGAGAATACGCTCGTGGTAATTGGTCAATATATCGATCTCTTTTTGCAGCAGTGCTTTTAAATCCGGGGGAACATAGGCCAGTTTAGTTTTATGTTTCTCAATGCTTTGAAGCAACGCAAACCCTTTTTGGTTAGCCTGAATCATTTTGCGGAACAGAACCAGCTTGCGTTGTTTGGTATAAGTCACTTTCCTGAAATAGGTGCGCTCTTCTTTGTACAGCGAATATAACTGGTCAATTTTCTTCAACAGATCCTTGATGCGCTTCACTTCTTCCCGGTATTTCCGGTCGTTCAGTTCATCCAACGTGCTGGAGCGCAAATAAGAAAGAATATCATAGTTGGCTTTATTTAATTCATGGTATAAACGTTCTTCGTATTTAGGCGGTAAGAAGGCCGCATTGACAATCACGGCTGAGCCAATCCCGAGCAAGATAAGCAAAAAGCGGTCCAGCGCAAAAAGGAGGAAGCTTCCCTCTGACCATTCCATAATGGCAATCACGGTCACAATGGCTAAGGGAATGCTTCTTTCAAAGCCCAACTGGAGATTAATGGCAATGATAATGACAACAACCAAGCCGACGACAATCGGTTCGTTGCCTAACAAATACGTAAAGGAAACGGCTAACACCGCCCCGATCACATTGGCTTGCAACTGTTCTAACACATTTTGCCATGAACGGTACAAAGAGGGCTGGATAGCCAATACGGCGGCTAATGCAGCAAAAATCACAGGTTCCATTTTAAACAAGGTGGCCAAATATAAGGAGAGGGTAACCGCGATTCCTGTTTTAATAATCCGTGCTCCCAGTCTCATCGAACTTGAATGCTCCCTTTAACAAGGTGATTTTCTCTGCTCAGCATATCCTATTCATTATAGTGTGTGCAATGTTTTAATCAACTTGTGCGGCCAATGTTTTAAATGTGTTGGCCACGGCTTGCAAGGTGTCTTCCACATCTTGATCCGTGTGCCGGATGGTTAAAAACCAGGCTTCGTATTTGGAAGGGGCTAAATTAATGCCTTGCTTCAGCATGCCTTTAAAGAATGTGGCAAACAGGCGGTCATCACTTTTGGCCGCATCCTCATAGTTTTTCACCTGGTCAACACCAAAATAAACCGTAAGCGCTCCTTTAAACCGGTTGATAGTCACAGGAATACTGAACTGCTGCGCTAATTGGTGAATCCCTTCTTCCAATTTCTGGCCTAATCGATCCAGATAAGCGTATGTTCCTTTCTCTTGCAGCACTTCCAGACAAGCGATGCCTGCTGCCAACGAAAGGGGATTCCCGGCCATTGTTCCGGCTTGGTATGCTGGTCCTAACGGGGCTACTTGCTCCATGATTGCCTTCTTTCCGCCGTAGGCGCCGATCGGTGTTCCGCCACCGATGATTTTACCCATGGCGGTCATGTCTGGTTCAAGTTGAAGAATGTTTTGAGCCCCGCCATAGGTAAAGCGGAAGGCGGTAATCACTTCGTCATAAATAATCAAGGCCCCTTTCTGGTGTGCCAGCCGGTGTACCTCTTCCAGGAAGCCTGGTTCAGGCATGACGATGCCAAAATTGCCCACAATCGGTTCAACTAGGACGGCAGCTACTTCCTCGCCCCAGGTAGTTATGGCTTCTTCAAAGGAGGCCAGGTCATTAAACGGCACGGTAATAACCTCTTGGGCAATACTGTGCGGAATCCCGGCGCTGTCTGGGATACCTAAAGTGGACGGACCTGAACCGGCAGCCACCAGGACAAGATCGGAGTGGCCGTGATAGCACCCGGCAAACTTGATGATTTTAGTCCGGTTGGTGTAAGCGCGAGCCACGCGGATGGTTGTCATCACCGCTTCGGTTCCCGAGTTCACAAAGCGGATCTTTTCCAGGGACGGAATAGCCTCCCTTAGCATTTTGGCGAATTTAACCTCCAAAGGTGTAGGCGTGCCGTATAAGGTCCCCTTGGCAGCTTGTTCGGCAATCGCCTGCGTAATGTGGGGGTGGGCATGTCCTGTAATAATCGGGCCAAATGCACCCAAATAGTCAATGTAACGATTCCCATCCACATCCCACAAGTAGGCGCCTTCCGCCCTCTCTATAAATACAGGTGTTCCTCCGCCAACGGCCTTGTAGGAGCGGGACGGGCTGTTCACTCCGCCGACAATATATTCGCAAGCTTCTCGATAGTATGCCCCGGATTGATCATATGTCCTGTTATGATTAGTCTTTTTGTCTTCCAACTTGATCTCCTCCTTTTTTAATGCGTTATTATTGTATCATGGGCTATATTGGAGATACTAGTAATCAGAAAGATAAGGAGGCAACGCGCATGTTAAAGAACAAAGTGGCCATTGTCACCGGTGCCAGCCGCGGGATCGGCAAGGCGACAGCTTTTAAATTGGCCCAACACCAAGTGCAAGTGGTTTTATTCAGCAGTTCAGAGGAAGTGATGGAGACGGCCCAGGAGCTGGAGCATCTGGGGCACCGGGTGTTAGCGGTTCGCGGGGATGTGGCCCGGGAAAGTGATGTTCAGTCTTGTGTCACTCAAACCATTGAACAATATGGGAAAGTGGATATTTTAGTGAATAATGCCGGCATTGGTTTCTTTAAAGAGGTGGAAGCGACCTCTCTGGAAGAATGGCAGCGCTTGTTTGCAGTCAATGTGCAAGGGGTGTTTTTATTTACGGAAGCGGTCTTGCCTTACATGAAAGAAAGGGGGCAGGGCACAATTATTAATATTGCTTCAGACGTGGCGAGAAGAACAATTCCAAACGGAGCAGCTTATACGGCTTCTAAATACGCCGTGCAGGGATTTACTGGGGCGGTGGCCCAGGAAGTGCGCAAACTGGGCATCAGGGTCGGAACCATTAATCCCGGAATGGTGGATACGTACTTTAATAACAGTATTCAAGGTGATCCGCAAAAAAGAGACTGGCTTAAAGCGGAGGATGTGGCTGATGCTGTCATTTATATGGCCAGTGCACCAAAACATATGGTGATAGATGAAGTCATGCTTCATCCATTAATTCAAGAATACCCCAATGTTTAATAATCTTTTAATGATCATTTGTATCGTTAAGTTAAACAGGGAAAGACTATTTCCGCGGAAATATGCGAACGCTCGACAAATATTGATGTGGAGTTTAAAGTAAATAAACTCTCGTCGCAAAAAAAGAAACTAAGGTGGCATTGGTGTATCATGTTAATCCTCGATTGCAAACCGTTTGGTTCGCTTTTGGGGGCATCAGCATTGACAAAAAAGCACGGTGCCTGTAGTATGTTAGTAAATAGAGGTGTGATTTTTGGATTGGTTTATTCGTAATGAGGTGTATGATCATGGCTGTGTCCAATCAATTAGCACGAGCGCTTGACACATTAAAGAAAAAAGGCGTCCGTATGACCCCTCAACGTCATGCAATTTTATCCTATTTAATTAATACCATGGGTCACCCGACAGCCGATGAGATTTATCAAGCATTGGCCGATCAGTTTCCAAATATGAGTGTGGCCACTGTGTATAATAATTTACGTTTGTTTAAAGAGGCTGGTTTGGTTCACGAACTGACCTATGGCGATGCATCTAGTCGTTTCGACGCTAACGTTGAGGCACATTATCACGTGATTTGTCGTGAATGCGGCAAAATAGTGGACTTCCGTTATCCATTTCTATATGATGTCGAGCGTGTGGCATCTGAAAAAACAGGGTTTCAGGTTGAATCTCACCGCATGGAGTTTTACGGCTATTGCACTGAGTGTAAAGAACAAGTTAAACTTAAAGATAAACAGGTTAACTGGATGAATTAAGATCTAAAGTTTTTGCAGTTCTTTGAGTGTAGCAGAATTCGAAAACGGTATTTAAAAGCTGAGATAAAAGAGGTCCTGGTTCAGGACCTTTTTTATTTGTGGTTCTTTTGTAGTTCTATTGTGTAGAATTGATGTCTGTTGATTGTGTTGAATGTACGTCTGTGGCCTTTTGGGGATCTAGAGTAAGCTTTTGCTTACAGTGCATACATTCATCTACCTTACCCAGCATTTTAGTAGTTTTATCGCAATTGGGGCAAAGGACATATACTGCTCTGGTTGAAGAAATGTATCCGATCCAAAAGTAAACTAAAGTGCTGGCCAAAACCATCAGTAATCCTAAAATGATAAACAGCCACATCGCCCATTGGGCCTGGACAAAAAACGAGCCGTACATGACAATCATGCCACCAAAAACAAGCCCCAAGGCAAACGTGCGAATAATATTGATTTTACCTTTTCCAAACATCGTCGTCCCTCCCGCTGACATTAAGTATATCATAATTGTCAGTTATGATTGAGAGGATTCGGTGTGATATGTTTAACAGTTGTGTGTCCTTCATGATGCAGAAAGTGGAATGAAAAAAAGGGGTTGATTTTGGCTAAAATACGTGTTATTATATCAGTTGTCCGTTGGGACAGAACACGTGAGCCGCTAGCTCAGCTGGTAGAGCATCTGACTTTTAATCAGAGGGTCGAAGGTTCGAATCCTTCGCGGCTCACCATTTCCATTTTTATGCGGGTGTGGCGGAACTGGCAGACGCGCTAGGTTCAGGGTCTAGTGCCCTTTACGGGCGTGGGGGTTCAAATCCCTCCACCCGCACCATTGCATTGTAAATGCTTGAGATACTATGTGTTCAAATGAATATTGTTTGGCCAACATGCTAATGCGGAAATAGCTCAGGGGTAGAGCACCACCTTGCCAAGGTGGGGGTCGCGGGTTCGAATCCCGTTTTCCGCTCCATGTTAATTGCCGGGGTGGCGGAATTTGGCAGACGCACAGGACTTAAAATCCTGCGGTTGGTGACAACCGTGCCGGTTCGAGTCCGGCCCTCGGCACCATTTGAAAATAGTGGATTGTGGGCCCTTAGCTCAACTGGATAGAGCGTTTGACTACGAATCAAAAGGTTGGGAGTTCGAGTCTCTCAGGGCCCGCCATTGTCGGGGAGTGGCTCAGCTTGGTAGAGCACCTGGTTTGGGACCAGGGGGTCGCAGGTTCAAATCCTGTCTCCCCGACCATGATATTTTGAATCGCCAGTCTGTTTGGTGTTATTTTTTGTTGAAATATGGGGCCATAGCTCAGTTGGGAGAGCGCCACGCTGGCAGCGTGGAGGTCAACGGTTCGATCCCGCTTGGCTCCACCAATCATTTTGGCAAAATAATGATGATTGAATTGGTATGTATACTGTGGTATATTATATAATGTTGCCAACATGAACAGCTTTTAAAATTTAAATTTGCGATTGCTTATTGACACACTTTCTTTTGTGTGTTATGATCGAAAACGTCTTTCAAAAAGAGAACCTTGAAAACTGAACAAAGCACAAGCGTGCGGGGCTCATTCCTCTGGGATGAGCTTTGATGGAGAGTTTGATCCTGGCTCAGGACGAACGCTGGCGGCACGCCTAATACATGCAAGTCGAGCGCGTGAAGCTTCCAGAAGCCTTCGGGCGGACGGGAGTGGATCGAGCGGCGGACGGGTGAGTAACACGTAGGCAACCTGCCTGTAAGACCGGGATAACCCCGGGAAACCGGGGCTAATACCGGATAGGACCTTCGGTCGCATGACCGTTGGTTGAAAGGTGGCCGCAAGGCTACCGCTTACAGATGGGCCTGCGGCGCATTAGCTAGTTGGTGAGGTAACGGCTCACCAAGGCGACGATGCGTAGCCGGCCTGAGAGGGTGACCGGCCACACTGGGACTGAGACACGGCCCAGACTCCTACGGGAGGCAGCAGTAGGGAATCTTCCGCAATGGGCGCAAGCCTGACGGAGCGATGCCGCGTGAGCGAGGAAGGCCTTCGGGTCGTAAAGCTCTGTTGTCAGGGAAGAACAAGTACCGTTCGACAAGGGCGGTACCTTGACGGTACCTGACGAGAAAGCCCCGGCTAACTACGTGCCAGCAGCCGCGGTAATACGTAGGGGGCGAGCGTTGTCCGGAATCACTGGGCGTAAAGCGCGCGCAGGCGGCCTCTTAAGTCTGGTGTGAAAGCCCGCGGCTCAACCGTGGAGATGCACTGGAAACTGGGAGGCTTGAGTGCAGGAGAGGGAAGTGGAATTCCCGGTGTAGCGGTGAAATGCGTAGATATCGGGAGGAACACCAGTGGCGAAGGCGGCTTCCTGGCCTGTAACTGACGCTGAGGCGCGAAAGCGTGGGGAGCAAACAGGATTAGATACCCTG
>NZ_BMKZ01000026.1 GCF_014644735.1 Caldalkalibacillus thermarum
CAACATCCCTTACTTGAAAAATAAGGCCAATCTGCCAGTATACCGGGCGCTGAAGGGATTGGTTGGTTTTTAAAACAGGATAAGAAATGACCAAGAGAGTACCCTCAAACAATGAATCCGCTTACATACATGATGGGGATAAAAAACTCTGCCCGGAAATACTTGACTCACACGTTGGGGATATTGTAGTTGAATTTTTAACAGTAGGGGAGTATAATTTCGTTAAAATGAAATACGTTATAGGTAACACCTGCATGCGCTGAATTCCATTAGGAAGCGGGGGAACCATCTTTTTGGGGTGAACCTCATGGATTATGAGGAGGGAGACTCTTTCTTCCTAACCCGTCAGCTAACCTCGTAAGCGTTAAAGAGGGGTGGTTTTTTTGTGGGGCACAGAAATCCAACCCTTCTGTGCTTTTTTATTTTGGAAAGACTTTGGAGAAGAGACTGAGAAAAGGGGATTAAAATGAAACAAGCGAAACGTTCATTTCTGGTCATTGGCTTAGGCCGTTTTGGAGAGAGTATCACCAAAACATTGGCTTCACTTGATCATGAAGTGATGGTTATCGATAAAGATGAAGCTAAAGTAAATAAAGTGGCTGATTTGGTGACTCAGGCTGTCCACGCGGATGCCACCGATGAAAGTGTCCTGAAGGAACTTGGTGTCTCTAATTTGGACGAGGCCATTGTGGCTATCGGGGATGACATTCAAGCCAGCATCTTAACCACCTTGATCTTAAAGGATATGGGATTTGAGCGAATTGTTGTCAAAGCAAAAAATGACTACCACGGCAGAGTGTTGGAGAAAATTGGTGCTGATGTGATCATTCACCCCGAAAAAGACATGGGGATTCGGGTTGCTCACAGTATTTTGTCCGGTAATATCATAGATTTTATTGAGCTTTCTCCTGATTACAGCTTGATCGAGGTTGCTGCTTCTCAAACCATGAACGGCAAGTCTTTAAAAGAATTGAATTTGAGAGCGAAATTTGGTTGTACTGTGCTGACGATCAAACCAAAAGATGAAGAAAAGATCAATATCTCTCCAAGTGCCAATGATGTGGTCAAAGCAGGGGATGTTCTGGTTCTTGTCGGTACCAACCGGGCTCTCAGCAAGTTAGAACAGGAGCTCACGGATTAATTGGACCACCTCCACACTAAATGTGGAAAAAGTGGTGAATGATCCAAAAAAGCCGATTCAGCTAAATTCAGATAAAAATCTGTATCATATCTATATTTTTGCACATTCGATGAACAGTAACGGGAGTGATCGATTTGGATACATCCCTGTTGGAACTGGATGCGCTGGCACAAGCCGAATTGGTCCGCAACAAGCAGATTCATCCTGAAGAGCTGCTGGAAGCATACTTGAAGCGCTTTGAACAGCTCAACCCCCGTTTGAATGCTGTTATCACCCCAATGGTTGATGAGGCCAGACAGATGATTCGGGAGGGAGTTCCTCCAGGTCCCTTTCAGGGAGTGCCATTTTTGCTTAAGGATTCGGGCGTAGCTTATCCAGGCGTGCCCTTATCTTCAGGTTCTGCTATGTTAAAGCGCTACGTTCCCACGTATGAAAGTGAACTGGTGACCCGCTACAGACAGGCTGGGTTGGTTATTGTGGGCAAAACAAACACGCCGGAGTTTGGTCTGCTGGCCACCACTGAACCGCTGGCGTTCGGTCCCACGCTTAATCCATGGGATGAGACGCGGTCAGCGGGAGGTTCTAGCGGCGGTGCAGCAGCAGCGGTAGCTGTCGGCATGGTTCCCATGGCCCACGCCAGTGATGGAGGAGGGTCCATTCGAATTCCGGCGGCAGCATGTGGCGTATTTGGTTTCAAGCCCACCCGGGGCCGCACCCCATTGGGCCCGGCTGTTGGCGATGTAATGAATGGCTTGGTCAGCCACCATGCCGTGACCCGTTCAGTCCGGGACAGCGCTGCTTTGTTGGATGCCACCGCGGGTCCGGCGCCTGGTGATCCTTATTGGGCTCCGCCTGTTACGCGTCCTTATTTGCAAGAGACGAAGAGGACTCCCGGCCGGTTGCGGGTGGCGTTTACCCTGCGCTCGCCATTCGGGCATCCGATCCACGAAGAGTGTATCAAGGCGGTGCAAAGAGCGGCAAATTTGTGCCAGGAATTGGGGCATGAGGTGGAGGAGAGCATGCCCGACATCGACTATGAGGCTTATAAGGATGCTTTTCTGACCATCTGGAAAGTGGGGTGTGCGTTCAGTGTGGAAAGTTTGGCCCAGGCCAGCGGCTGCCGCCCAGCTGAGAACATGATCGAGCCGTTAACCCGGGCACTGTGGGAAGCTGGAAAACGAATCAGCGGTGACCAGTATTTGTCAGCGGTCACTGTCTTGCAACGCCTGGCCCGGCAAGTGGCTCACTTTTTCTCCCGCTATGATGTCTGGCTGACACCGACCATGGCCGAACCCCCCGTCCCTTTGGGAACATTTGATTCATCTTCCACCGACCCGGATAAGGTGATTAACCGCGGTTTTCATTATGTTCCGTTTACGCCACTGGCCAATGCGACTGGACAGCCGGCCATGTCCGTGCCATTGTACTGGAGTTCTTCGGGACTGCCCATTGGAACGCATTTTATCGGGCGGTTCGGCGACGAGGCAACGTTGTTCCGCCTGGCGGCACAGCTGGAACAAGCAGCACCCTGGTCTAACCGATTTCCTCCTTGTTTAGTGATGTAGAGAGCATCCCTATTCAGAATCCGAAATATATTAATTTTATATTCTCCCAATGTCTTCCGTTCGTCTTTGAATGCCGGGCATTCCTGGAACCCAGTTAGCTGGAATACCCAGGCCTGTTTGACGACTGAATTGCAGTCCTTGGATGAGGCGAACAATCTCATGGGTGTTTCGGCCGACTTCACGTGGATAAATAAGTTTGGCAACAATCATGCCGTCAGGATCCACAATGACAGTTGCCCGAAATGCCGAGCCAGGGAGGGGACAATGGTCCAGTTGTTCCACTGAAAGAGCTTCACTACGATTATCTCTTTCCAATTCAATTCACCCCAAATCATAACTTCTGGTCAAAAAACAAAAAGCTAAAACGGATCGCGTGTTCAATTTCGTCTGTAAAGGCTCTTAAAAAAACGTCTCTTACGCGCTGATCCATCGTGAATAAGTACACATTCCGGTATTCTTCATAAGCCTCTAATTCCCCTTCATAGGCCTTGTATAACCCTTCTTGATATGTCTGAAATTGAACCGGGTTAAATGTATATTGGGGTTGTTGACCGCTTAAGTCAGTATAAAGCTGAGAAAACAGTTCTAAATGCACCTTTTCATCATCTAATGCATGCTGAATTGCCTGTCTGTGTCTTTCATTTGGCGCCATCTGTATTAATCTCGAGTAAAAATCAATGGCTTGAGCTTCTCCTACAATTCCATTCATGATGGATGCTAACAAGGTTTGAAACTCGCCTTGTATCCTGTAGTCTGGCATGGGGTATGACATAGAAATGGGTTGCGAGGTTGAATAGGTCATTTGGGGATGTAACGGTTGAGAGGGATAATGGGACGGGTTCTGAGGACTTGAAGCAAGCCAATAGTTAGTGTTTGGATACGCATGTTGGTGGTACATCTGTATTCTCCTCCCCTGACTTAACATTTTCAATGCCAGTATATTCGTCTATTTCTATTATGTCCGCCCAATAATAGGCATTTGTGTTGATGGAATGACATGCCTCCGTAACATCTGGTGGAGGCATGTCAGCTTGGAAAAAAGTTATGGATGTTCACTGTTCATTGTTCAAAAGAAAACTCCGCCAGCCTGATCGCAATTTCATCTTCAAGATCCTTTGGACTACTGCCCATATAGTTATTCAATAAAATGGCAAACGTTAATGGATGTCCATCAGCTGTGGTCACATAGCCGCATAATGATGTTTTGGCCGTCAATGATCCTGTTTTGGCCCTCACATTGCCAGCAGCAGCTGTATCCCGCATACGATTGCGCAGGGTTCCGCCAACCATTCGTTCACTTATGCCAGCAACTGGCAACGACCCAAGAAATACATCGAACCATGGCTCCTCTTGCACCATATAGAGCAGATGAGTTAAATCTTTGGCCGCAATCATGTTCAAATGAGACATTCCAGAACCATCTCTGAGCCGGATCGCTTCATTTTTAAGTCCAATTGAGGCAATATAATTAGATACGACCTCTAATCCTTTTGACCAGCTTCCCTCATCATGGATCACTTTACCCATCTCTTTGACCAAAATTTCGGCATGTCCGTTATTGCTTAACTTCATAAAAGGAATAAAAAGCTCAGATAGAGGCATAGATTTCCTGGTGATTAAAGGAGTTGCATCTTCTGGAGTGGCTGCATAAACTTGATCATCTCCAAGTATGCGAATTCCAGTTTGTTGAAGAGACTGTCTGAGTAAATCCAAAGCATATCCAGTCGGCTCCCAAACGTTCACCCAGGTTCTGTACTGCAGACCGTTGTGCGGTATGGTTCCCTCGACTACGATGTGATTATGTCCGTGTTGCCGCTGGATTGAAATGCTCCTGGGTCCGCCTTGTTCTACCGTTTCAGTATTGTTTATGATGGTGACGTAATTTGTTTCACTTACCTCCGACAGAAGTCTCCCACTTCTAAGCGAAGCGAAAGTGGGAGATGAATGTCGGTTTGATGTAGCCCTCAAAATGAAATGTTTCGCTATCCTAACGACCATGAACATCTATGCCCATGCCTTAGAGGAAGCCGACAGGGCAGCAGCGGAAAAGTTTGACACGCTGTTTAAAACAAAAAAAGAACAGGCTTAGTGGTGGCAGCATTTTCTGCCACCAATTTGCCACCAATCAGCCTGTTTCACAAGATTTATGTAACTGTATTATAACAAAAAATCCTTGATATCAAGCGGTTTTTATGGTGACTCGGGGCGGGCTCGAACCGCCGACCCCCACCCTGTCAAGATGGTGCTCTCCCGACTGAGCTACCGAGTCACATCATTGATTTTTAATCTGCCTTGCGGCGACATTGAATATATTAGCACGCAAAAATGAAGTTGTCAACACCTTGACTAAGATTTGTTGTTCGTCTGTGATATTGTCATATTGTAACGCGTCAGTGAAAATGTCACTATGGGACAGGAGAAGATTACAATGAGCAAAAAAGAACTGATGCGTTACAAGGTCGTTAGTCGGTGGATTGATGGTCTCATAACAGGGAGTGAAGCTGCTGAACTGTTGAATTTAAGCTATCGCCAGGTTTGCCGCCTGAAAAAACGCATACTTGAGGAGGGAGAAACTGGGGTCATACACAAAAACAAAGGGCGCAAACCGGCTCATGCCTTGGATGATGAAGTCCGCCAAAGGATTCTATAACTTCATCAAAGTGAACGATACAAAAACTGTAATGATGTTCATTTTGCTGAATTATTGGCCAAATATGAAGGGATAGAGGTTAGCCCTTCTACCGTACGTCGCATACGCCTTGCGGCCCGGATCAAAGCCAAGCGCAAACGCCGGCCTGCAAAGGCCCATCGTCCGCGAAAAAGGAAACCCCAGGCCGGCATGCTGGTTCAGATGGATGGCAGTTTTCATCGTTGGCTGGAGGACCGGGCCGAACCCATGTGTCTTTTGGCCGCTATTGATGATGCCACAGGAAGAATTGTGGCCGCTGTTTTCCGTCCACAGGAGGACACTGAAGGATATTTCCTCTTAACCCGGCAAATGATTGAACGGGAGGGCATCCCAATGAGTATCTATTCCGATCGGCACATGATCTTCCGTTCCCCTCATGACAAGCTCACGATTGAGCAAGAACTGGCAGGGGAGTCCAAGCCATTGTCGCAATTTGGCCAAGCACTGAGAGATCTTGGCATTGAACACATCCAGGCCCATACCCCACAAGCCAAGGGACGGATAGAACGGCTGTTTGAAAGACTGCAGGACCGCTGGGTGATTGAATTACGTCTTCGAGGTGTGGATTCCATTGAGAAAGCCAATCGTGTTTTGCCCGAGCTCATCGAGGAACACAACCAAGCTTTTGCTGTTGAACCGACGGATCCCCATAGCGCTTTTGTTCCGCTGGAACAACCCCAACCAGATTTAGATCTGATTTTATGCTACCGTCATTGGCGCACTTTAGGAACGGGGCACACACTGTCCTTTGATCACAAAACCTATGTCGTTGCTGAGGACAGTCAGAAAACCGTTATTCCACCCAAATCACGCGTAGAGGTGCGCCAGACACTGGATGGAAGACTCTTTTTGTGGTACAAGGGCAAAGCCTGTGCGCTGAAGGAAATACCCAAACCTAAACGCCAGGCTGCCCCGTCAAAACAAAAAGCGGGCTCAGAGCGAAAGCCCCATAAGCCTGACGAAAATCATCCTTGGCGGAAACCACTGTTTAACTCAAATAAAAGCACCAGAGACTGCCAGGTGTAGTCAGACAGCGCCAAGCTGATACAGGGACCTTCATCCCTTAATGACCATACAGCCTGAGCAGCGAACGAAATCAAGGGCGAGTGCAACGAGGGCGAAAGCCTTTACCCTTGATTTCGTGAGCGTAACAGGCTAGTCTTGTGCAAGGGATGAAGGTATCAATATGACATTTTCACTGATGCTTGACACTAATCCTTTACTAGGGTAGTAAAAATTAAATGATTTAATAAAACAGTTATTTTTTTAGGAAGGCACAACCTTGTGTTTTCCCTTTAGATATATCTAGTCCTACGACGGGTTTCATCTTAATCTCCTTTCTGATTTATTGCCGGTAGGCCCACTCATAATTCCAGTTCCACAGATTCGCACTAGATACGAGATCATTGTCTCAACCAGCTCAAACATGGTAACTACAATAGTGAGTGAACAGTTTGTGTAACGGGATCTTGGTCCCTAATATTTTATCGTTCTGCCCGGCTATTGTAATCTTATATCAATTAATAAGGGTCAACCAGCATAAAACTGGTTAACCTGATGATACGAAAACATGTTTATAAACTCTTTATTGGTTACCATAGTTTGTTGTGGTCAAACACCAGTAATTTAAAAAACGGCTTCCGATTTTGGCAGTGTCTAAATTTTGAAAATTACATTGATGATGAAGCTTGTTGTTGGTTAAACTTGTATGAACGTAATGATTTTTGTTGGAACGCTATTAGTCCTGCAACTAGGTATAACACTCCGCAAAGTAAGTAGATATTTTGAACACCGATTAAATCTGCTAAATAACCAACGATAAGTACGTTAATGCTTTGCCATGGTGTTAAGAAAGCGTTACGTGCGGCCATAATTCCGGCTCTACGTTGAGCAGGAATAGCATCCTGCAATACTGTAACTTGGAAAATTGATCTTGCTTGGTATATTGGCCCCATAAGAACACATAAAAGTACAGCAATTATAGGTAATGAATTTATGGAGAAAAGAATGGTAAATACCCCCATTGATAAACCAGATAAACCAATCATTAATCCAATACTATTTGAGAACGTTCGCGCATTAAATGTTACAATGAAACTGCCTATTATAGCACCTAAAAAGTAGCTAGCATTGAGAAAACCCCACCACTCTTCTCCGGCATCTAGAATAACAGTTGCAAACGCTAATAGTAATGCCGAAGTCCAAATAGCATTTGAAAAGCCTTCTATGGTTTCCATTATAGTGATACTTCTAACAACCGGTATTCTCCATACCTCTATCCATGCAGGTACCTTATTTTCCTGGGATTGGTCTTTGTTTTCTTTTTCATCAAGCTTTATAAAGTAGACGGTAATCCCCGACGAAATATATGCAAGGCAAATTATTAAAATGATGTAGGGGAACCATATAAAAGCAATTAATATACCACCTAGTGCCCACCCCGCTGCCATTAACATTTGTTGAATCATAACTAACGTTCCATTGGCTTTTACATATTGATCGTTTGAAACAATTAAAGGTAGGAGGGCGAATCTAGCTGGATTATACCAGGCATTTATAAAAGAATTAATAATAATCGCCCCAAATAATCCTATCAATCCGACATATGTTTCAATAGTTAAGAAATATCCTATTAAAGCTGATAAAAACGCTCTCGCCCATCCAGCAAAATGAATTATGTTTTTCATTGAATAGCGGTCAATAATTTTAGACGCAATTAATCCGCTTATAAATAGTGATAGTGACATTATTGCAAGAACAGAAGCAGATCCCACAATTGAATTAGTCATTTTATAAACTTGTACCATTACAACGACTTGTAATAAAATATGTGCTAATGCATTAAATGTTTGTGATAACCACAATTTTACGAAGTTTACTTGTTTCCATATTGGTATTTGCGTGTTTTCCATCCATATCCTCCTAAAAGCCACACATGAATTTGGACAGCAGCGCATTCAATCAAGCAGCCGTTATATGTCTCCAGAGAAATTTTTGAGAAGCACAAACAAGGATTTAAACTCTGCACAAGAAGTGCATGATAATCCGCAATACAATCGTTTTGTTTCGTCATAAAAACCCTGAAGTTTGTCCGGGAGCTAATCAAGGACGTGGATACGTTACTCTTGATGAAATGGACTCCAGTATGACGAAACAATGTGAATTTCATGGACACATCTTAGTTAAGTCCCTTACAATAAAACTAGGAGAGGATGTGTCCGTGATTAAACGTAAGAAAAAACCATCGTTGATCTCTATACACAGGGACCCCAGTAAAAAGAATATATAGTCGTCTGGGATACTTAACTCCCCAGGCTGTTGAAGATCGATTGAAACAATCTGCTTAATACTTAACTTAATTGTATCCAAGATATTGACTCAATTCCAAGGTATCAATATGACATTTTTTCTGACGAATTAATATGACATTTTCACTGATGCTTGACAACACCTTGACTAAGATCTTTTTATTTCAATAGTCAACTGCTCTGACATATAATTCGTCAGTTTTGGTGTTATACTAACAAACAGAATGTTTGACAAAGGAGAATGAACGGTGATCTTTCACCCCTTGGATTTTTTAATCTTTGCGGCCTTTGGAGTGGCAATGTGGGCCCAAACACAGGTACAGGGCAAGTTTCAACACTACGCCAGAATACAAGCGTCTGCCGGATTAACAGGGGCGCAAGTCGCCCGCTACATTTTGGACAGGGAAGGACTCCAGCATGTAGCCGTGGAGCAATCCCCGTACGGCCCGCTTTCAGATCATTACGATCCCACTGTGCGCAAAGTGCGGTTGTCTGAACCTGTTTATCATGGCCGTTCCATTGCTGCGTTAGCCGTTGCAGCCCATGAAGTGGGACATGCGATTCAACACCGGGCCCGTTATCCCATGCTGGTCTTACGGCACCGGTTATTCCCCATAGCCAACCTGGGATCCAGAGTGGCTCCGTTTTTGCTTCTCGCCGGATTTTTACTGTACATCACTGAGTTAATTGGGCTAGGCATTATTTTCTTTTCTGGGGCAGTCCTCTTTCAAGTGGTGACATTACCTGTTGAGTTTAATGCCAGTGCCAGGGCAGAGAACAAACTGCTGGAAATGGGCCTGATTCGTCAGGAAGAAGTGCGGGGGGTCAAAAAGGTATTGCGCGCTGCAGCCTTAACTTATGTGGCCAGTACCCTCATCGCGGTTTTACAGCTGCTTAAATTTATTTTGATCTTCCGCGGCAGGCGGTAAAGTGCGCTTCATAAACTGTTTTTATTTATTCAAAGCTTTAGTCACTGTGATTCAGGACAAGCTGAACATCAGACTGGAAGGGATGTTTGATGCCGACAATGTATATCATGGTGGCATTGCCCCGTTCAGGAAAGTCAACCTACGTTGCCCAACATTTTCAGTCTTTGCCCAAGGTGTCGGCCGATCAGCTCAAAGTGTTGATTCATGGCCGACGGTCATCCAAACTGAGGTGGAGATACGTCAACAACGGGCCATACAAACGAACCAGGCAGACCTGATTCCCGTGATCGGGTGATAAGAACAACAAATGAGGCACATACTATTAGCACATAAAAAAACCAGAGGTGAGTATGTGGCGACCCAATGAACATTTTGCCCAGTTTGGGGGCGTTCATTTTATTAATAACGTTCCTCCAGAGGAGATTAACCGATTTGTGCGGGAACTTCCTGAAGCAAAAAGACAGCCTGTTTGAAGTGATCCTTTCAGAATCCAAAGCAGCCGGTTCTGGTATAAATTAAAGTAAGCTGATCAAGCCTTTAAAAGAGGAATGATCCCTATGTGGTCCTTTATCAAAACCCTGTTTGAGCGCTTTATGCGCCATGAGATTCCCGATCTGGCTGCCCAGCTCTCTTTTTATTTTTTATTGTCCCTGTTTCCGTTTTTGTTGTTTGCTATTACCTTGTTGGCTTACTTGCCCCTTTCAACAGACTATGTGCTGTTCATGATCGGTCAGTATCTTCCTATGGAGTCCACGGATCTGGTGGAAGAGAATATCCGGCGTGTCCTGGATGTGCAGCGACCCGAACTGCTCTCCTTCAGCTTGCTGTTTGCCTTATGGTCTGCCTCTCACGGCAGTTATGCCATTATGCGCGCCTTAAACAGGGCCTATGATGTGGAAGAGGAACGTTCGTTCATCAGGGCCAGAGTCGTGGCGGTTTTACTTATTTTAGGGATGTTTGTTGTTTTTCTTGTCGCTCTGATTCTCCCGGTCTTTGGCCGTGCGTTGGGGCTGGCTTTGTTCCATGTCGTGGGTTTGTCGGATGAATTTTTAAGGATGTGGCATGTGATCCGCTGGTGGATCAGCTTATTTGTCATCGTACTGGTTTTTATGTATTTGTATATACTCGCTCCCAACACAACCCTCCGTTTGCGTGAGGTGTGGATCGGAGCGGTGGTGGCTGCCATGGGCTGGCATCTGATTTCACTGGGTTTTTCCTACTATGTGGACAATTTTGCCAACTTTACAGCCATGTACGGCGGGATCGGCGGTGTTGTGGTCTTTATGTTATGGTTGTATCTGGCCGGGATGATGCTGCTCTTGGGTGGAGAAATTAATTCAACATTAAAGCTGATCAGAAGAAGCGGTTCATAACAAAGAAGATGAGACAGGGTCATGGTTTCCGTTTTTCCCCTTGCAGAGCAAGGGGTTTTTTTCGTTCGAAAATATGTTCCCTGACAAATTGGTGTCGTCATGGTATGGTTTAATATAGAAGGCTAAGAGATCGTCAAGGGAGGGAGCAGCCATTTCTCTGCGGTTGATTCTTGGCCGGGCAGGAAGTGGGAAAACCACATTTTGCCTGGAAGAAATCAAAGGAAAATTACTGGAAGATCCGGCAGGCAGTCCAATTATTTATCTGGTCCCGGAACAAATGACTTTCCAATCGGAGTATAAATTAATCCGCTCCAAAGCGGTCAAAGGAATGATCCGGGCCCAGGTCTACAGTTTTACCCGGCTGGCCTGGCGGGTGCTGCAAGAGACAGGCGGTTTGGCTCGTTACCACTTGAAGCAAACAGGAATACATATGCTCTTGCGCAAAATTGTAGCACATGAGCAAGAACGCCTGCACATCTTTGCTAAATCAGCTAAGACGAGCGGCTTTATCCAGCAGCTGGAGGAGCTCTTGACTGAGTTTAAACGCTACACCATCACCCCGGAGTTGCTTGAGGCACAGCGCGAAACCCTGCTGGCCAAAGAGGAACTGGCGCCCCATGAGGTGGCGCTGGCGGATAAGCTGCATGATTTATACCTTATTTTTAAACGTTTGGAAGCAGAGTTGCGAGGCCGGTATGTGGACTCAGAAGATTATTTGCGCTTATTGGCGGAAAACGTTCCCCGTGCCGCTGGTTTACAGCAAGCAGAAATCTACGTGGATGGTTTCCACAGCTTTACACCCCAGGAACGGCTGGTCTTAAAAGCGCTCATGGGCACGGCCCGGCGGGTGACCGTGGCATTAACCCTGGACAAGGTCCGGACAGAGGTCCCCGATGAGCTGGATTTGTTCCATATGACGGGCACCACCTGCTGCCAATTGCTGGACGCAGCGCGAGAGACAGATTGTGAAGTTGAGACGCCGGTGGTGCTTCCGGCTGGTTCGCGGTTCGTCAATCCTGCGCTGGCCCATGTGGAAGCGCATTACGACAGCCGCCCTGCCGTTCCGTTTACTGGCCGTGAACGGGTGGAAGTGCTGGCAGCAGTCAACCGCCGGGCTGAAGTAGAAGGGATAGCCCGGGAAATCTTACGGCTGGTGCGGGATGAACACTACCGCTGGCGAGATTTTGCAGTGCTGATTCGCAACCAGGAAGACTACTATCCGTTGATCGAAACCATTTTTGAAGATTACGGAATACCTGTTTTCCAGGACCATAAGCGGTCCATGCTGAACCACCCCCTGATTGAGTTGATCCGTTCCAGCCTGGATATTATTCACGGCAACTGGCGCTATGAGGCTGTGTTTCGCTGTTTGAAGACAGAGCTGTTATTTCCGGTAAATACCGACCGGCTGGCTATGCGGGAAGCGGTGGACCGGCTGGAAAATGTGGCCTTGGCTTACGGGATTCAAGGTGAGCGCTGGTACCGGGATGAACAATGGCGGTACCGTCTCAAGGCCATGTTGGGGGAGCAAGGCGGGCCGCAGAAGGAAGAGGAGCGGCAGCTGGAGGAAGAGCTCAACCGCCTGCGCTTCATGCTTGTCGAGCCCTTGCGCAAGCTGGAGCAGGAGATGGCACAGGCGGTTACCATCCGGCAGCGGTGCGGAGCCTTGTACCGGTTTCTGGCGGAATTGGACGTACCACGCAAAATTGAAATCCTGCGTGATGAAGCGGTGGAGCACGGGGAGCTGGACAAGGCACGGGAACATGATCAGGTGTGGGACGCTGTGGTTGACCTGCTGGATCAAATGGTGGAAGTGACCGGAGAGGAACCGTTGTCCTTTGATCTATTCCGCCAGATGATGGAGACTGGTTTGGAGAGCATGCGTTTTGCGATCGTCCCACCGGCCATGGATCAGGTGCTTGTGGCCAACATGGAGCACTCCCGTTTTTCCGATGTGAAGTGCACTTTCATTTTAGGGGTGAACGACGGGATCATTCCGGCCAAGCCTCAGGAAAAAGGCATCATCTCTGAAGAAGAGCGGGAATGGCTGACAGGACGGGGCATCGAACTGGCCTCCGGCAGCCGCAAGCAACTTCTGGATGAGCAATTTTTAATCTATCTGGCCCTGGCCAGTCCTTCGGAACGGCTGTATCTCAGCTATCCGCTGGCCGATGAGGAAGGGCAGTCGCTCCTGCCCTCCGTGCTGATCAAACGGATGAGAGATCTCTTCCCTGATCTGGAAGAGACGTTGATTCTGAACGAGCCCAATGAGGAGGGTGAACAGAAGCAGCTCACCTATGTCAACCATCCGTCTAAAACGCTGTCTTATTTAGCCAGTGAGTTGCAAGCCTGGAAACGGGGGTATCCGGTACATCCCTTATGGTGGGATGTGTACAACTGGTATATGGCCGACCCTGAGTGGCACAAGCAGGCCCGGCGGGTATTGGACAGCCTGTTTTACCGCAATGAAGCCAGACAGCTGTCCAAAGAGGTTAGCCGCTCCTTGTACGGCTCGCGCCTTTTGCTCAGTGTTTCGCGCATGGAAAAATTCCAGTCCTGCCCGTTCAGCCAGTTTGCCGCATACGGCCTTAAACTGGGTCAGCGGCAGATTTACCGGCTGGATGCGCCGGATATTGGCCAATTATTCCACGCCGCACTCAAAATGATGGCTGACGAGCTGCGGGAAAAGGGAGTCAACTGGGCTTCCCTGGACAGGGAACAGTGTGAAGAGCTGGCCAAAGAAGCAGTGGAGCGTTTGGCCCCTGTGATCCAGCGGGAAATCTTGTTCAGCTCCAACCGCTATCAATACATGAAAGGCAAGCTGCAAAAAGTGGTCGGAAGGGCTTCCTTTATCCTAAGTGAACATGCCAGAAGGAGCGGTTTCTCCCCTGTGGGCTTGGAAGTGGGGTTCGGCCCCCAGGAAACCTTGCCCCCCTTGCGCTTTACATTGAAAAACGGGATCACGCTGGAAGTGATTGGCCGTATTGACCGGGTGGACAAGGCAGATTCCTCCAAGGGGACGCTGTTAAGGATTATTGATTATAAATCAAGCCACAAAACACTCAATCTAGCCGAGGTGTTTTTTGGCCTGGCCTTGCAGATGCTTGCTTATCTGGACGTGGTGCTGACCCATGCCCAAACATGGCTGGGAACGGAAGCCTTGCCGGCCGGGGTGCTTTACTTCCATGTCCACAACCCCCTCGTTCAGGCGCAAGGCAGGCTGCTCCGTGACGAAATCGAACAGGAACTGTTCAAAAAGTTTAAGATGAAAGGACTGCTTTTGGCGGATACAGAAGTGGTGCAGCTGATGGACACCACCTTAACGAGGGGTTACTCAGAGATCATTCCTGTCGCGTTGAAAAAGGATGGCAGCTTTTACAGCAATTCATCTGTCATTTCCAGGGAAGATTTTGAACATGTGCGCGCCTTTATCCGCCGTAAGATAACGGAGATTGGTGAACGGTTGACGGAAGGGGAGATTGGCATTCATCCCTATAAATTGAAACAGAACACCCCGTGCACCTGGTGTGAGTACCGTCCCCTGTGCCAGTTTGATCCGTCACTGGAAGCCAATCAGTACCGGATCTTGGTGCCGGAAAAGGGAGATGACATTTTGAACAAGATTCGCAGTGAAGGCGGTGAATCGAATGAAGGTGAAAGCTAAACCACAAAGCAGCCAGTGGACCGATGAGCAATGGCAGGCGATTGCCGCCGGAGGGAACAATATGCTGGTGGCCGCTGCAGCGGGAAGCGGTAAAACAGCGGTTTTGGTAGAGCGGATTATTCAAAAAATCATTGATCCCGACCATCCCGTTGATGTGGACCGGCTGTTGATCGTCACCTTTACCAACGCGGCGGCCAGTGAGATGCGCAAGCGAATCGGCGAGGCCATTGAAAGGGAGTTGGACAGGCGGCCTGCCTCCCTGCATCTGCGCCGCCAACTTTCCCTGTTAAACAGGGCGATGATTTGTACCTTGCATTCCTTTTGCTTGAGCGTGGTGCGCAAACATTATTACAAACTGGATATTGACCCTCAGTTTCGCATTGCTGATGAAACGGAAGCGGAGCTGCTTAAGGAAGAAGTGCTGGAGGAACTGTTTGAAGAGGAGTACGGCAAGCCGGGGAATGAAAGCTTTTATGCCCTGGTCGACCGCTATACGTCTGACCGGGGGGATGCTGAGCTTTCGGCACTGATCAGTAAGGTGTATGAATTTTCCCGGGCCCATCCGGATCCTGATGCCTGGCTGGAGAGGATGGCGGCCAGTTACGAGGTTCACCCAGCTGCTTCTGTGGATGAACTGCCCTGGACCCAGGATGTGCTGCAAAGTGTCAAACTGCAACTGGAGGGCTGTCAAGCCGTGTTGGAACAAGCCTTGGCCTGGGCGGAAGCACCGGGTGGGCCCGCTCCCTATGTTGAGACGCTGGCTGATGATCTCCGCCAGATCACAAGCCTTCTGGAGAAACAGACTTGGACCGAGCTGTATGCTGGTTTCGGGCAGCTGGCGTTGGCCAAGCTGAAACCGGTCCGGGGTGATGAGGCAGACAAGACCTTGCAAGAAAAGGTGAAAGCAAGCCGGGAGCAGGTGAAGAAACAGCTTAATAAGCTCCATCAACAGCTGTTCAGCCGTCCACCGGAAGAGCTGGTGGAGGATGTGCGCCAGATGGCACCTGTGGTGTGCACGTTGGTACGCCTGGTCCAGGCCTTCGCCGAGCGCTACTGGCAGGTCAAAAAGGCCCGCGGGCTTGTGGATTTTAATGATTTGGAGCATCTTGCCTTGCGCATCTTGAGCAACAAAGACGGTCAGCCGGGCCACTCGGAAGCACGGTCAGTTGCAAAACACAGCAAGCCCCAGGACTATACGGGTGACCAGCCTGCCGGTGAATCCGTGCTGCCCAGGCTGTTTCCCTCTGAAGTCGCCCTGGACTTGCAACAACAATTTGTGGAAGTCCTGGTGGATGAGTATCAGGATACCAACCTGGTGCAGGAAGCCATTTTACAGTTGGTGACGAGAGGAAACAACTTGTTTATGGTGGGCGATGTGAAGCAGAGCATTTACCGCTTCCGCCTGGCAGAGCCCGGCTTGTTTCTGCACAAATACAAATGCTTTACCCCAACGGGGGAGGGAGCCGGCCTGCGCATTGATCTGGCCCGCAACTTTCGCAGCCGGGCCGAGGTGCTGGATGCCACCAACTATATTTTCCGCCAGATCATGGATGAAAGCATTGGTGAAATCGCCTATGACCAAGAGGCAGAGCTCAAGCTGGGGGCCTCCTATCCAGAGTATGAAGACACGGCAGCCGAATTGCTGGTTATTAACCGGGGGGAACAGGTAAGTGAAGGCCCTGCTGAAAGAGAGGAAAACCAAGCAGAAAGCAGCGGGGAGGAGCAAGCGGAGGAAGAGCTGGAGACGGCCCAGCTGGAAGCCAGGCTGATTGCCCGCAAAATTAAGACCCTGATCGAAAAACCACACCAAGTCATGGATAAACAGACAGGATGCTTGCGCAACATCACCTACCGGGACATTGTCATTTTGATGCGCTCCATGCCCTGGGCACCTGTCTTGATGGAAGAGCTGAAGCAGCAGGGCATCCCTGTCTATGCTGAGCTGTCCAGCGGTTATTTTGAGGCGGTGGAAGTGTCCACCATGCTCTCCTTGCTGAAAGTGATCGACAACCCTGACCAGGATATTCCTTTGGCCGCCGTGCTCCGTTCACCTGTTGTCGGCCTGACGGAAGATGAACTGGCCGAGATCCGCCTTGCCCACAGGCAGGGCACCTATTTCGATGCCTTGAAAACCGCCTGCCGCACGCTCGCCCATCAACCGCTGGGCCAGAAGCTGAACCACTTTTACAACCGGTTGCAAGTGTGGCGCACCCGGGCCCGACAGGGAGCCCTGTCCGAACTGATCTGGCAGCTGTACCGGGAAACGGGCTACTACGACTTTGTGGGGGGCCTGCCCGGCGGCAAACAGCGGCAAGCCAATTTGCGCGTCTTGTATGACCGAGCCCGCACCTATGAAGCCACCTCTTTCCGCGGACTGTTCCGTTTCTTGCGGTTTATCGAGCGGATCCAAGACCGGGGGGATGACCTGGGCACGGCCAGAGCCCTTGGTGAACAGGAAGACGTGGTACGCCTGATGACCATTCATAAAAGTAAGGGGCTTGAATTTCCCGTGGTCTTTGTGGCCGGATTGGGCAAAGGGTTCAACATGAAAGATCTGCGTGGAGGCGTATTGTTGCATAAGGAGTTAGGCTTCGGCTCCCGGTTTATCGATCCGGAGCAGCGCATCGCTTATCCCACCTTGCCCCAACTGGCCCTTAAAGAGCGGCTGCACCTGGAAATGATTGCTGAAGAGATGCGTGTGCTGTATGTGGCCTTAACCCGGGCCAAGGAGAAGTTGTTCCTGATCGGCACGGTGAAAGATGGGCAGAAAACCCTGGAGCGCTGGCAAGCCGCCCTGGAGCACCCAGACTGGCTTTTGCCTGCCCATGAGCGGGCCCAGGCCTCCTCATATCTGGATTGGATCGGGCCGGCAGTGATCCGCCACCGGGAGGCGCAAGCCTCGCTGGGGACAAAGCAAGCTGGCACAGGACAACAGGGTAGCGTGGCAGAGGGGATCCGGGGGGTTAATGAAGTGGCCCAGGATCCGTCCCGCTGGACAGTCACTCTGGTGGAACAGTCTGAGTTGACACAGCTGGATGAGGAGCAAAAAGCCCGGGAGGAAGCTTATCTTGAAGCCCTTAAAAAAGGTCTGCCGGTAGAGGAGAGCAGTCCTTTCCGGGATCGGGTCCAGCGGCAGCTGTCCTGGCAGTATCCCTACCGGATGGCCACCTTCCATCACTCCAAGCAGTCGGTGACGGAAATCAAGCGGGCTTGGATAGCAGCTGACGCCTATACCGACAGCGACTATATCGGCATGTTCCGTTCCTCACTGGCGGAACGGCCCCGCTTTGTCCAGGAGGAACAGCAGCTTTCGGCAGCTGAGAAGGGAACAGCCATGCATCTGGTCATGCAACATGTGCCCCTTCAACCCCCGGTGACTCATGAAAGCGTACAAAGACTGATCAAACACATGGTGGAACAGGAACTGTTAACCCAGGAACAGGCCCAGGTGATTGATGCACCGGCCATTGTCCGCTTTTTTGAAAGCGACATTGGCCAGCGCCTTCTGCGTGCTTCCTTCGTGCGCCGGGAAGTGCCGTTCAGCTATGGATTGCCTGCCCGTGAGGCTTACCGGGATTGGGAAGAGGATCTCCAGCAAGCAGGGGAAGAGGAAGTGGTGCTGGTCCAAGGGGTGATCGACTGTATGTTTCGTGATGACCAGGGACTGGTGTTGCTGGATTACAAAACGGATACCATTGAGGGCCGCTTCCAAGGCGGATTTGAGGAAGACAAAGCAGTTTTGCTGGAACGTTATCACGTTCAGCTTCAGCTGTATACGCGGGCAGTGGAAGAGATCTGGCAGGAAAAAGTGGCAGCGAAATATTTGTACTTCTTCGATGGTGGTCATTGGCTGGCTATCCCGTAACGAGACGTTCCTGACGAAAGGAGAGGAGTCGAGTGCGCTTACTGCATACAGCCGACTGGCACCTGGGCCGCACACTGGAAGGGCGCAGCCGGTTGGACGAACAAGCGCAATTTTTGGATGAGCTGTACGAGATCGTGGTCGCAGAAAAAATAGATGCCATTCTCATCGCCGGAGATGTGTTTGATACATTCAATCCGCCGGCAGCGGCAGAGCAGCTGTTTTACGACAGCCTGTCCCGCCTGGCAGATAAAGGAAAGCGTCCGGTGGTGGTGATTGCCGGCAACCATGATCATCCTGACCGTTTGTCAGCGGCGGTGCCCCTGGCCAGGGAGCAGGGCATCACCATTCTGGGCTATCCGACGGAGGAAGTGCAGCACATCTTCATCCCGCAGGCAGGGGAAGAGCTGCGCCTGGCTGCTTTAGCCTATCCGTCGGAATCCCGCCTCAATGAACTTCTGGCCCAAAACCACGATGAGACCGTGTTGCGGGACGAGTATGACCAGCGCATCCGCCAAGTGTTTGCCAATATGGCCCGGCACTTTGCCGCCGATACGGTTAATGTGGCCATGAGCCATCTGTATGTAGCCGGCGGAAGCACAACCGAATCGGAACGGCCTATTGAAGTGGGCGGCGCCTATACAGTGCGGGCCACCAGCCTGCCTTCTGCCGCCCAGTATGTTGCTTTAGGCCATTTGCACCGCCCGCAAGACGTGAAGAAAGCCCTGGCTCCGGCCCGTTATTCTGGCTCTCCCCTGGCCTTCAGCTTCTCAGAAACAGGGTATGCCAAGTCGGTCACCGTGGTGGATGTGAAGCCGGGAAGCCAGGCTCAGGTCCATGAAATCCATCTTTCCAGCGGGAAGCCCCTGGTGCGCTGGAAAGCTGAAGAAGGACTGGCGGCTGTGTACCACTGGATTGAAGAGGGACGTGACAAGAACGCCTGGATTGACCTGGAGGTGCACGTTGAACACGCCCTGTCCCTTGCGGAGATTCACCGCTTGCGTAAACTGCATCCCGGTTTGATCCATATCCGTCCGGTCTTCCCGGAACAGGAGCATAAGAGCAGCAGCCAGCGGGAGGCTAATTTGCCTATTGATGAACTGTTTAAACGCTTTTATCAGCACCAGACGGGAGGCCCACCTGAAGAAGGCTTGGTGCGTCTGTTCCTGGAGCTGGTCAATGAACAGCGAGAGGAGGAAGAGGCATGAGGCCGGTGGCGTTAACCGTGCAAGGTTTACATAGCTTCCGTGAAAAACAAGAAGTGGATTTTACCCGGCTGTGTGAAGGCGGGGTATTCGGGATATTCGGACCGACGGGAAGCGGAAAATCATCCCTGTTGGACGCCATGACGCTGGCCTTGTACGGCAAAGTGGAACGGGCGGCCAACAACACCCAGGGTATTATTAATCACGCGGAAGACAAGCTGGCCGTCTCTTTCACCTTTGAGCTGAGCAATGCACAGGAAACCAAACGCTACCGGGTGGAGCGCAGCTTTAGACGCAGCAGTGATTTAAGCGTAAAGACAGCGGCCTGCCGCCTGGTGGATGTGACCGCAGAGCCGGTAGTACTGGCCGATAAAACCAGCGAAGTGAACCGCAAAATAGGCGAACTGCTGGGCTTGTCCAGTGAAGATTTCACCCGGGCCGTGGTGCTGCCCCAGGGTAAATTTGCCGAGTTTCTGTCTCTTAAAGGGGCGGAGCGGCGGCAAATGCTGCAACGGCTGTTTAACCTGGAAAAATACGGCGACCAGCTGCGCCACACCTTGAGCCAGCGCTTGCAGGAGGCCAAAAGCGAACTGAATGAAGTGTGGGCTGAACAGGCAGGTCTGGGTGACGCTTCCCGGGAAGCCCTTGAAGCCGCTAAACACAAGCTGCATGCGTGCGAACAGGAGCTAAAGCAGGCTGTGGACACCCTGGCTGAACTGGAAAAAAAACATGCCATCCAGCAGAAAATTTGGGAATGGCAGCAAGAAAAAGATGAACTGGATCGCGAGCTGAAAAAGCTGGATGAAAAGCAGGAAACCATCCAGCAGCTAGAGCAAAAACTTAAACGGGCTGAACAGGCGAAGGATCTTTACCCTTATATGGAGGAATATGAAGCCAGCCAGCAGGCGGTCCAGGAGTGGAAAGAGAAGCAGGAGCAGGCGGAAGCAGCCCTTGGCAAGGCCCAAGGGGCATATGAAGCGTCCAAACAAGTTTATGAACAGGCCCAGCGCAGAAGGACCGCGGAAGAACCCCGCTGGACTGTGCGCCGCGAGCAGTTACGACAGGCTGAGGAAATTGAACAGCGGCTTAAAGTGCTAAGTATCGAACAGCAGCAATTAGAAGAGCAAATCAGCCAGCTGGAAGCCAAACGGCAACACACACAGCGCAAGTTGGAGAAGGAGAAGGATCTGCTCCGGAGGGGGGAAGAGCGCCAGCAAGAACTGAAAGCACAACTTGCCCAATGCCACGTCCCCGCAGAGCTTAAGGAACAGGTGTATCAGGCTTACCAGGACAAGCGGGAGATCAACCATGTGCAACAAACGATAAACGAACTGCGTCAGGAACAGGAGGAAAAAGCGAAACAATTACGTCAAGAGCGGCATAAGACCAGCGATTTGGATCAGAGCGTGCAGGCTGAAACCGAGCGGCTGGGGCAGCTGTTTAAGCAAAGCCAAAAACTGTATGACGAGGTTTGTGAGCGGGACAAGCAGCTGGAACACTTTACTGCTATATTGGAGCGGGAAGCGGAAAATAAGCAACAAGCGTTAGAACGGGAAAAGGTGGCCCATCTGGCCCGAGAGCTCGCCCAAAACTTAGAGGAAGGAAAGCCTTGTCCCGTCTGCGGCTCTACCCATCATCCGGCTCCGCAGACAGCTCCAACCGGCGCAGAATATGATCTGGAAAAAGACCTGAAGCAACTGACAGCGTTGATAAACGAGGCCGCCCAATACCGCAGCCATCTTCAACCTCTTAAGTGGCGCCTGGAACAAACAGCCGAACAGATAGTGGAGCTGCTTCCAAAACAAGAAATTGCTCCTCACGCACCAAGTGGCCAATATGACGCGCCAAGTGGCCAGCATGGCGCCCAACAGCCATGGCAAGATGAGATTGCGGCCGCAGGCAGCTTTAATTTATCCGCTGGACATGTTGTTTCCCACAAGTTGGAGCAGGCTTGGCAGGAACTTAAAGATCCTCTCACAGCTTTAAAGAGCCAGGTTGATGAATTGGAACAGCGGGTGAAACAGACGATTAAAACCCTGCGGGAAACAAAGCAAGCCTATGACGAGCAGCGCTTGTCCCTTAAAGCAAAAGAAGAGGAACATCAGGCCCTGACTGACAAACTGCACCAGGCTACTCTCCGCTTGGAAGCAGAAATCCGGCGCTGGAAAGTGCAGTATCCCCGCTTGTCGCTGGAAATCATAGAGGCCGAACAACAGCGTGTCAGCAAGCTGGAGAAAGATGCCGAGGAGCTGCGCCAGCGCTTGGAGAAAAGCATCCCATTTATAGAAGAAAAAGAGCGGAACATCAACGAACTGTCCCAATCGCTCAATCAGCTGGAGGTGGAGCTGGCCGGGCTTAATTCCCAGCGGAAAGAGAAGCAAGAGACAATCCGGGAGCGAAAAGTCCAACTGGAACAAATCACCCATGGCCGGGATCTCCAGATCTTGATCGCTGAGGCTAACAACCAGCTCGAGCGCCTGGCTAAAGAAGAACAACAGGCCCGGGAGGCATATGAACAAGCCCAGCGAGCCTGGCAAACAGCTGAGAAGCAACTGGCCAGTGCCACACAAGCATGGAATGAGGCCCAAAAGCGCCAGCAGGAGGCTCAAGCCAGATGGCAACAGCTTTTGTCCCAATCACCTTTTGAGGATTCCGCTGCGGTGAAGGCTGCTCTTTTGCCGGATAACGAACTGGACGCTTACAAACAGTCGATTGAAGCCTATTATGATGCCAGAAAGCAGCTTGTTTCCCACATTCAAAAACTGGAGAAGCAACTGGACGGACGGCATTTGAGTGAAGAAGAGTGGCAGGAAACCACCCGCAGGTTATACGAGGCCAAACAGAAGGTCGATGCGGCCCGGGAAGCCAGGGGAGCTGCGCTGAAAATGTTGAACGAATTGGAGAAAAAGCATGAGCGCTACCGAGAACTCCAGAAGCGCGAAGAAGAACTCACAACCCTGGTTGACCAGTACGAGCAACTGCAACAGGTATTGCGGGGCAATGCCTTCGTGGAATACCTGGCCGAAGAGCAACTCGTACAGGTCAGCCGGGACGCTTCAGAACGGCTGAAAAACTTAACCCGGGGTCGTTATGCCATTGAAGTGGACTCTGCCGGCGGTTTTGTGATTCGGGATGATGCCAACGGCGGGATCAAACGGCCGGTATCCAGTTTATCCGGGGGAGAGACGTTCCTTACTTCTCTGGCTCTTGCTCTGTCCTTGTCAGCTTCGATCCAATTGCGGGGACAATACCCCTTGCAGTTTTTCTTCCTGGATGAAGGATTTGGCACCCTGGACCAGGAACTGTTGGATACCGTGGTGTCAACCTTGGAAAAGCTGCAGTCTGCCCAAATGTCCGTCGGGGTGATCAGCCATGTCCCAGAACTCAGGGCCCGTCTGCCCCGTAAACTGATTGTTGAGCCGGCCGAACCTGGCGGGCGGGGCAGCCGCGTGCGCTTAGAAACTTTATGAGTTCTTCATCAGGGCGTACAAAAGACTCGAATCTGATGTCGTGTTGTTAATCGGTCTTACCAAGGCCGTTATGGCGTACATAACGCCTGTATTTTTGTGATTAATTGATGATGTAACACCGTTTGTATGAGTTGAGCAGTTTCAAAGGCGGCATAGTAGTCCAGCGTTTCACGATCCGTATGTTCGTTTTGGAACCCGACCGACAAATTCACGGTGTTGATGCGATACATTTCGGCAAAGACTCTGGCATCGCTGGAGCCGCCCGCCGTCATTTTCCAGCCGTCTTGTCCGGCAAGTTCACCCGCTTTCTCAAAAATTCGTCCGTATTCTTCAGTGCAGTATGGAATCGTTCCGTAACAAGAGGTGACGATATCCCGCGTTCCGCGGCGGTCAACCACGATGGCCGCATTCACATCTTCGAGAAACGCCGGCTCGATTCGCCGGGCCCCAATTAAGCCGATTTCTTCCTTTACCGTAAATGCAATTTTGAGCTTTCCTTTGAAGTCCGTCTGACGGATGCGGCGGCACACGTTCAGGATAACAGTGATCCCCGCCCGATCGTCGGCGCCCAGGATGCCCTTTGAGCTGGACAGCACAGTGCCGTTCTGGCTGATGATACGGTCTTCATCCAATTCTTGATAAATATCCATATGAGCCGAAAGCAGCACTGTCGGTCCATCACCGCAATCGATCGTGGCCAGCACATTGCCAGCTTGATCGATGGCAAGTTCATTGGCGAGCGGTCTCAACTTTCTGACGACAACGTGCCGTATCCGTTGTTCGCGGCCGCTTTCACCGGGGACGTTCAGCAGTTCAATCAGCTCCTGTTTAAACTGCTCTGCTTCCAAACGCTTCAGCGCTGAGCGATCCCGGGCGAGGTCATACAATCGTTCGGCATAGCGGAGAAGGACATTCTCAACATCATGTCCGACGTCAAACGACACCTTTTTTCCTCTGAAAAAAAGCTTAAATTCGTTCAGAGTACAGACGGTCATCAAGTGTTGCTGTTCTACGGTTGGCGTATTTAACAAGTACACGTACGGTCTTTTTTTACCGTGTCCGTCACAAGAATATGTCGTATAAATGCCGAGCGCGTTGAGCCAGCGGACGATACCGCGCATATAAAGGTCGATATCGGACAGAGGAAGTTCGCCTTGACGCGGATCGACGAGACATTCTTTGCCGGGGCCTTTCACCTGTGCAGAAGCTTGCTTTAAGGCAGTAACCCATTCTTGTTCCGCCACGGTGGAAAGTTGCGAGATTTGTTTACAGCGGAGTATCGCTAACGTTTCGTTCAACAACCGTCCCGCGTGGGATTCTCTTGCCCTGCCCTCTTTGTTTCCGTCGCTGAGTTGAAAACCGTAGCGGGCCAGTAATTTTTCTGTGTTCATGCGTCACATCTCCCTTACTCAAAATTTTCATCTTCAGTTTACAAATGAGAGTGTGACACCCTGTCACGCTGAGACGGTCATTTGGTATACTAAGGGAGGATCAATTTGGTTACTCTGGTTCAACACGGAGAGGAGAACAAGCGTAGATGGTCCATGTGTCGGAAACTTGGATAGAACCTCATCGCATCGAACGTGAATTGCTCAATGAAATCCGAAAAGCAAAGCAAGAGCGAGACAAAGAACGGGTAAAGCAGTGTGTGAAAGCATTGGTGCACCAGTATGTATATTACGGTGAGTATTATAAACTGTCTTCGGAAAAAGACCCCTATCTGGCCCAAAAACTTTTGAAAAAAGCACTTCAATACCAAAACGATCATCCCATTGCCCATTACCGGCTGGCTCACTTGTTGTTTGAACAAAAACAGTATGCTGAGGCTTTATATCATTTTCAAAAAGCCATTGAGGGCAATCCGAACGAGGGGTTAAATCAGACACAGACGATCATTGCACACTTATATACGTGTCATTGCGCCTTGTCAATCGCAAAAGAGGCCAAAAGTGAAGCGCAATTTTTGATGGATAATGCGTACGCGGATTATGACAGAGAATTCGTCGAAAAATACTTGGCTCGGGTAAATATAGATGAGGGCTTGTCCGAACCAAACATCTATACGAAAAAGACCCCGGAAGGGATCAAGTTCATTACCGAGGAACAGTTTTTTGCCTACGAAGAACATCTGCAACCGAATGAGGTTTTACTTAGGGTGACGCATCGCGGTTATGAAGTGATATATCAAGGGCAAAGATTGACCTTAAATCCACCTTCATTTTACGTCTTGGCATGTATCATCGGTTCCGATGGTTACATTAGTGTGGGGGACATTTACGACAAATTGGTAAATAGCTCCGTGGAATTGCATATCAATACTGTTTCGATACGCCAACATATTCATCGCCTGAGCAGACGAATGCCGTTTTGGGATGATATCATTGAAACACACAGCACAGGCAACCGAGCAGAACGAAGACGCCGGGAAGGCATCACTTACGCCTTGTTGTGCCATTCCAGCGTTGTGCTGCCGAAGTGAAGTGCGTAATTACAAAATCATCTTAGGTATTAAATATAGCAGCCATTGCCAAATCCGTCTTGGTTTAGTAGGACATCGTCCGGGAAGCGAATATGTTCAATGATGAACCCGCTGCGGGTAAGGGGGAGAGTGAAACACTCTCCCTTTTCTAACAGGTTAAATCAGACAGGACGAAAAATAGAAAACATAGTATCAATTTCAAAAAATCCCATCGATTATGGTAAACTATGAGTATCGTCAGTAGACGGGAGGGATTCTTGTGGCCGTAATGATTCCGGACCTTTTGCCGGAGATGATTGAAAACCGGGGAGAACGTGCCTTTTACGATAAAGCGAGGCAGTTGCCGGATCATTATACTGTCTTCTATTCCTATAAGTTTTCGATAGATGTAGAAAAAAAGGACCCGTACGGGTTGCGTGAAGCTGACTTTGTCATCGTGCATCGCCAGCTGGGGTTTGTGGTTGTGGAAGTCAAACAAGGCCACGTTTATTACCATAACGGGATTTGGCAAGAAGAGAAAGAGGGCCGGTATTACCCTTTGGCCAAAAACCCAGTGGAACAAGCCCGGACGGCGATGTTCGCTATTTTGGACCGTTATAAACAAGTGAGCAAACAGAAAGAATTCCCGCTTGCTTTCCGTTATGCCGTCTGTTTTCCGGACGCCACCCACAAAACGGGCGTATACCCTGAGGATTTACATGAACACAGCTGCTGGACGGCAGCCGATCTGGATAACCTCGAAGCATCCATACTGCGTCTATTTTCCAGTGTTGATACCCGGCCGCCGCACGAAGTGACGAGACAGCTCATCACGCGCGTTTTATCCCCGTCGTTCAGCGTATTTTCGTCTGTCGGTGATCAACTGGAGCGGTTCAATCACCAGGCTGAAATTGTTTTAACCGAAGAGCAGGAACGCATTTTAGAAGAAACGGAAGAAGACCATCGTAAAATCTTTTTCGGTGCAGCAGGGACAGGCAAAACTTTCATTGCCATGAAAAAGGCACTGGATTTGGCTGAGCAGGGTAAGCGGGTCTTTCTGACATGTTACAACAAGCATTTGGTAAGGTTATTGACACGTTGCCAGCATGAACTTATCACCGCAACGAATTTCCATGATTACTTATTGAAGGTGTTGGTCGAACACGATTATCCTGTGCAGGTACCCGGGCTCCCTGAAGAAGCCAGCCGGTTCTATGAAGAACTTTTACCGGAAATGGTTCTCGATCTGTTTGCGACGAAAACAGAAGAAGAGAAGTTCGACGCCATCATTGTGGACGAAGGACAAGACTTTAAAACCCATTGGTTTATTTGCCTTGATGAAATGGTCAAGAAAGATGGTCATTTTTATATCTTTGCCGACCGGCATCAAAACTTGTTCGGGCATGGTTTGGACACGTTGAAAGACTTTCAGATGTCCAAGCACAAATTGACGATCAACTTGCGCAACACACAGCGCATCAATGAATGGGCGGCACCGTTTTTAGGCGGGACAAGACTGCGGTACCGGCTGCACGGAGGTCCCGAGGTGGAATTTTTCTCGTGGAAAACGCCGGATGAAGAGCGGCGCTTGGTTGAAAAAGTCGTCCAGCAATTGGTCAGCCAAGGGATTAAGCCGCACAAGATGACTATTCTCTCACCACGGCGCCAAGAAAACAGCAGCCTCAGTGACATGGAAAAGGTGGGCTCCTGGCCGTTAATCGATCTCCGTCAAGGCGAAGGGCATGGGATCACGTTCAGTACGATAAGGGCGTACAAAGGGTTGGAAGCTGATGTCGTGTTGTTGATTGGGATCCGGCCGGACAGTCCCGTTTGCACGCCAGCCGACATTTATGTGGTTGGCACGAGAGCCCGGTTTATGTTAAAAATCTTTCATCAAAAAGATTGGTCTTACCAACGGTTTGTTAAACAGTTGGGAAGGGCGGGAGCAAGGTGAACGAAAAATTGATCCGGCTCATCAAAATCATCATGCTTGTTCAAGCGAGAGCAAGAATTTTGGCCCGGGAACTGGCCGAAGCATACGAGACGACCGAACGCACGATTTACCGCGATTCACAGACGTTGAGTGCGACAGGCCTCCCGATCATCAACGTCGGACATGGCAAAGGTTATGAAATCATCGATCGGTTCTCGATGTATCCATTGCATTGTACCGAGCAAGAAGCGATGGCCTTTTGATGTTGCCGAATATCCTCAAACAAACCAACATCTTGCTGCCGGAAGAGTTTGATTCCGTTTACGATAAAGTGCTCGCCACGTACCGCAAAGAAAAGAAAGAGCAGCAAAACTACCTCCAGGACTTGTTGCACGTGATCCAGATGGGCACACCGGCCTTTCATACACAAAAAACGAACTTTCTGTCCCCGGTGATCAAAGCGACATGGAGAAGAAAACACTGGATGTCGTTTATCATTCCCAAAGCCGTAACGTCACCACTCGCCGGCTGATCGATCCGTACTACTTGATTCCCCACCATCATCAGTTTTATGATCGCCTATGTACACGAAAAAGAAACTTGTCGAACGTTTCGAATGAGCTGTTTTCTGGAAGTTCACATCACGGACCGTACGTTTGAAAAAACAAACTGGATGTGCAAAGGTACACCCGTCCAAACAGCTTCCACCTGGTACGAGAGAAATGGATTCGATGAACAGCTCGGACGCACTTCTGATGAACATTTTTGTCACCCGAAAGTCGATGCTTGGATAAGCTTGAAAATGTTACTGAATATGGAATAGTTAACGGATATCGAATTCGGTTATCAACCCGGGGGCTTATAAGCGGACAGCCCGATCGCACCGAAATCGAGACTTAGCCGGCATTCCTCTTCATCCAGGAGCTGAAAAATACTATAAAGAAATAGGTGTGTTTAAATAAAAGGGATCTCTATGAGTTGGGCTCTTTAAGCTTTCAATTTTTTAATGTTTTTTTGCCTAGGCTTAAGCGTTGGCATGCCACAAGAGGCTTATCTATAATAAGCTTAAATTAATCTTATGAATTTAAACGACTAATATAAGACTAGTTTAAAAAATTTATAATGGAGGCAAAAAGGAAATGAACATTCTCATCACAGGATTTGAGCCTTTTGGCGGTATGCGCGTCAATCCAACCCAGCAATTAATTGAAGCGATTGAACATGAAGATTTGCCGCCTCACGTCCGTATCCATACGGCTTTGTTGCCGGTACACTATGATGAGTGTGTCCAACGGGTGATTGCACAGATAGAGCAGGTGGGTCCGGATGTGGTTATTTCTTGCGGACTTGCGGCAGGCAGAACAGCCATTACGCCTGAGCGGATCGGAATTAATATTAAGGATACTGCTCCTGGAGAGGCCATCCCCGACAACAGGGGAGTGAAACCGGTCGATGAACCGATTAACCCCGACGGTCCTGACGGGCTGTTTTCGACTTTGCCAAACCGCCGCATTGTCAATAAGTTGCGGGAACACGGGATACCTGCCTATATTTCCAACACTGCCGGCACCTATATTTGCAACAATACCTTGTACGGAACATTAGATTATATCCGGCGCAAACAGTTACCTATCAGAGCTGGATTTATCCATTTCCCAGCCTCCACAGAGATGAGTGTCGATAAGTCTTTAATGGCCAGTTTGCCCCTGGACACGATGCTAACAGCACTGCGCCTTATTGTTGAGACTGTGGCTGAAGATGTAAATGCCTAAGAGATTTCTTCCAATGGTCTAAATATAGCCTTTCTGCTGTTCATATTCAGTTATCGCTTCATCAAGCGCACGAAGGCCGGTGTCAATTACTTCTTTTGTCACTGTTAAAGGCGGAATCATACGGATGACTTCACTGTTGTTGCCGCAGAAATAGAAAAGGACCCCTTTTTGCAGAGCCAGATCGAGAATGGTAAACAAACCGTCGCTATCAGGATTTCCGGTATGGGGATGGATAATTTCTATACCAATCATCAGACCGACTGCACGCACATCCCCAATCACCGGATGTTTCTTCTGCAGTGCTTGTAATTGTTGGACGGCATAAGTACCCATTTGACGGGCATTTTCTAACAGGTTCTCCTCTTTGATGATCTCAATGACAGCCAGAGCTGCGGAACAGGCCAGTGGATTCCCGCCAAAGGTGGTTCCGTGGCTGCCAAGAGGCCATTGTTTCATCAATGCTTTGGAAGCGACCGTTGCGCTTAAAGGGAGGCCTGAAGCAATCCCTTTGGCTATGGCCATTATGTCCGGTGTGACTTCAAATGTATGGGCGGCGAACCAGTCACCGGTCCTTCCAAAGCCGGTTTGCACTTCGTCAAAGATAAGTAGTATATCGTGCCGGTGGCAGATCTCCCGCACCTTTTGTAACCAGGCCTTTGGAGGAACAACATAGCCGCCCTCACCCAGGACAGGCTCCACGATCACTGCGGCCACTTCTTCTGGCGTCACCTGGTGTTTAAACAATGTCTCAAAATCTTGTTCCAGTTTTTCTACACTGAAAGACACTGGGTCAACCCCTGCAGGGCAAGCCTTAGGATTGTAGTATGGAATTTGGTAAGTCAAGCCTGAAGGTTGTTGATACTTCCTGTACTTACTTTTGGAAGTGGAGACACTGAGCGACCCCATGGAACGGCCATGGAAACCCCCGATAAAGGATACGATGTACGGGCGTTGGGTGACATGTTTGGCCAGTTTAAGCGCCCCTTCAATGGCCTCTGTACCGCTGTTGGCAAAGAAGAAACAGTCCAGTTCACCAGGTAAAATGGCCGTCAGTTCATCGGCTAGCCGCAAAATTGATTCGTACATGATGACACCAGAAGGACCATGGAGCAGTTGATCTGCTCCTTTCTTAATGGCCTCCACCACTTTAGGATGCCGGTGCCCCACATTGGTTGTGGCAATACCGGATGTGAAATCCAGGTAGCGCTTGCCGTCCAGCCCGTAGTAGTAACAACCTTCCTCTTTAACAACAGGCAGATTGGGATGGTCTTTAGCCATGCTGGGGGCGAGACGGTCAGACATTTTGTCAACAAGATGTGACCAATCGTATGCCAAGATGATCAGCCTCCTTTAAAGCAACAAGTGGGCAACCAGTGCAATGATAGGCAGAGAAATGAGTGTCCGCTGGATAAAGATGATGACCAGATCCATAAAGTTGACTGGAATCTTAGATCTCAACAGCAGAATACCAATCTCAGACATATAGATCAATTGCGTTAAGGAGATACAAGCGATGACAAAACGTGTTAATTCACTTTCAATCCCACTGCCAATAACAGCAGGCAAGAACATATCGGCAAAGCCGACAATCATGGCTGGTGCAGCTGCCGTTGCTTCCGGGATTTGCAGCAGCGTCAACAGTGGGATAAATGGATACGACAGCCAGGTAAACATAGGTGTATACTCTGCGATCACAAGAGCAACCGTGCCCAAAGCCATCACCAAAGGAATCAGGCCAAACCAGATGTCTAGTACATTGAGGATGGACTTCTTAACCAAATCGCCCGTACTTTTTACATTTTTGGCTTTTTCAACAGCTTTTTCAAGCCCCCAGGACCAACTGGATTGTCCATGGGGCACTACCTCATCAATCTGTTTGCCGACAGGCCCGTAGTATACGTCCTTTTTCCGTGACAAGGGTGGAATGCGGGGGATAATCATCGCCGTAATAACCCCTGTTAAAATAACAGTAAGATAAAAAGGAACAAAGAGATGCCCCAAACCCATAAAATTAATAATCACAAAGCTAAAGGCAATGGAAGCGATAGAGAAATTGGTGGCAATGACAGCTGCTTCACGCTGGGTATAGTAACCCTGCTCATATTGTTTCATGGTGATTAGCACGCCAACGGTTCCGCTTCCCATCCAAGAAGCCAAGGCATCGATGGAGGAGCGGCCCGGCAGTCTAAACATAGGCTGCATGACTTTACGGACTAAAGTACCAATGAAATCCATCAAACCAAACTCCATTAAAAGAGGCATAAACAAAGCCGCCAGTAAAAACCAGACAGCTAACACGGGAATTAACTCATACAGAATGGTGCCTCCGGTATAATCGGAATGAATAAATTCAGGACCTAAGGAAAACAGAGTCAATACGCCAAAAACAGCACCGATGACCCGCAGGGAAACCCACAACCAACTGACATCAAATAATGCTTTAAACCAGCTCGTCCCTTCAGAAAAGTTCGGCCGAAGCAGTTTGCAAACAAGAGAAAACAACGCTGAGAGACACAGCACGCCCACCATAAACTGCGCAAGATACGCTCCGGCCACCCCTTTGATGGCGTCGGCCATAATACCAATGACGATTGTGGCTTTCCCATTATACGTGACTGGAATTAAAAAAAGAAGAACACCCAAAAGGGAAGGGATGGCGAATTTTAGTATTTCAGCAGTTGTTGGATTGTGTTGCAATGTAAGCTTGGTTTTAAGATTTCCAGCTGCATCGCTGTTTACTTTCATTGATGTCAATCCTTTCTAGCATTAGTGTGATTAAGCACAGTCTATGTTGATAGATTTAATTAGAGTGTATTTTTATACGATATTTAATTAAAAATATGCAAATTTTAGATTATAACTTGTATAAATATAAGGGTCAACAGCAAATTTATACATGGTGTTGGACAATCGGCGAACCGCCTAGTGCGGACCCGCATGCTGGGTGGGTGTGAGGGGACGGGGGTTAGCCGCTCCCTCCGTACTCGATTTTGTGTGTTTGGGGCCACGGACATGTAACGCAATTAACCATCAGTGCGACTGTATTATTGAAAACATTTAGTTAGGAGGTAAACGGGTTGAAACAAGGTATCTCGGTTGTGCTCGTTTTGATGTTAGGAACCCTCGCTATAGCGGGATGTGGCCAGGATGCTGTGGATCAGGCCGGCTCTTCTACAGCAGCAGCTTCCCCACCTTTTACCATTGAATTGCCTGAAGGCTGTGAACTGGTGCAGGAAAGTGAAACCAAATGGCTTATTATGCGCGGAGACACGGTTCAGGGCGGTATCGAAAAGGTGGAGCGTTCCCATTTGGCTCAGCTGCGGGGCGAGCTTGGACATGATGAAGCACAGACACCAGGCATTTATGAGAAAGAGACCTTTGAGGGTTTTCCAGTGACCACCCATTTTACCCGTGAACATGTCAAGCAAAACAACATCATTCAAACCCATCATTATCACTACGAAGTTGAAGGGGAGCCCGATGCCATGTTCTATTTCTACTGGCATAACAACGGACGACCCATTTCAGAGGAGACTGATCAAGAGATTCATGACATCGCTGCAACTTTTTCGTTTAGTGACTAAACGACGGTACCGCTTAGCAGAAAACTGAATCAAGGACATCTTGCCCGGCGGACATAACATAAGCCCTTGGAACGCCTTCATGGCATTTCCAAGGGTTATTTTTACCCCTATTCCACAACCAAGATTAAACAAATTTTTATATTTTTAAAAGGAAATTGCTTATTTACATAGAAGAGTTAATAACTAGGACTATTGTTGTGAAATGTATGGGCAGGTGAGGGGAATGAAGACAGACAGGCTGATCCGTTTAATACGTATTATTACTCTTGTACAATCCAAGCCGGGGATTATGGCTAAGGAATTAGCTGAACGCTGTGAAACCACGGAGCGGACCATTTACCGGGATATGGAGATTTTAAGCTTTGCTAACATCCCGATTATCAATCTGGGACATGGCAAAGGATATCAGTTTGTGGGGAATTTTGCTCTGTATCCCATGGACTTAACGGAAGAAGAGCTGATGGCCTTTGCTGTCCTGCCTTCCTTGCTGGAGCAGGTGGATCTGGTTCCGCCGGATTTGTATTCTGCCTATGAAAAGGTGATGGCCGCCGCCCGTAAAGAAAAACTGTTGCGCCAAGAGCTGCTCGACTCTGTGACTAATGTGATCCAAATGGGTACCCCAGCTTATAAGGATGTGAAGACCAACTTCCTGAGCACCATCATTCAAGCCATTCTTTCCCAACGGACCATTGAAGCCAGGTACCATACCCAGAGCCGCAATGTGACCACTGTAAGAGCCATCGATCCGTACTATTTAATTCCCCGAGAACATCGGTTTTACCTCATTGGTTATTGTCACCAAAAGAAAGCGATCCGTACTTTCCGCCTCAGCCGTTTCCTAGAGGTGAACATTTTGGACCAAACGTTTGAAAAAGATGATTTCAATCTGAAAGCTTATTTAAAGGATACGTGGTCCATAGAACGGGGAGAGAAGCGGATCGCATTTAAAGTCAAGTTTTCACCACGTGTGGCGCGCTATGTAAAGGAGGAGGAAATGTTTGTCAAACCGAAGCTGACCGATTTGGAAGACGGTTCCTTGTTATTTGAGGTGACGCTCAATCATGACCGGGAGTTTTTGCAGTGGTTGATGGGCTATGGCGCTGAGGCGGAAATCCTGGAACCCCAATCTTACCGGAGAAAAATGAAGGAGCTTTTGCAGCGGTGGTTGGGGGTGTATGACAGGGATAAAGTATAACGGGGGATGTGGAGGAAAGCTTGGTGTCCTAAGTGTCTCCAATATTAGTGTCTTTAAACCTCCAACCTGAACTGGCCAAAGCCACCGGGTGCCACCTGCTATAAAGGAAACGGCGCAAAGAGTTGAAGAAACATTGATCCGTGCCAAAGAAGAACCGGTTTAATGCTGTCAGATTTTGTTCTGTGCTATAATAAAACAAAAAACCCATACAGGTATCAGGAGATGGTCTGAGATGAAGTATACAGATGATATGAAAAACCGCCTGCGTCGCGTTGAAGGACAAGTGCGGGGCGTGTTAAAAATGATGGAAGAGGAAAAAGACTGTAAAGATGTGATCTACCAGTTATCAGCCATCCGGTCAGCAGTAGACAAAGCCACCGCTTATATCATCGGCAAAAACATGGAACAGTGCATGCTGGAACGGTTGAAAAAAGGAGAAAGCACGGAAGATTTGATCCAGGAAACGATCAATTTATTGGTTAAGAGCAGATGATGTGTAAATACATGTTTAGCTGTGATCATTTCCCATGTAAGCCTTCCATTTGAAGCCCCTCCCGGTGTACATTCATGATCAATTGGAGCGCCGAGACATCATGCCCTTGAGTCTTACCTTTGACCATCGTGTCTTGGGTGGCGCACCGGCGGCCAAGTTTCTGAGTGAGGTTAAATACAGGCTAGAACATCCGTATTCATTAGTGATTTAGTGCCCAGCCGGCTTAGCCTGTAAGGGGAATAATCTTGAGACTGAAGCTATGGTCAATCGGGGATGCATGCGTGACAAATAGTGCCCTGAGCTGGGAAAAAACAGTCATGATCATATGTATAACTAATATGGGGGAGCAAAAGGGCATCACGGACTTAATGTTCCCTGACCAAGCTCCTCCCTTTCTATGGAGTTATGTTCCGGTGCCATAACTGTTGGATATAATATCTTCCATTATTTCCACAGGAGGTTTTTTGGCACCCAAAAAAGGATCATCATATTTTTTGAAACCTCTCTCTTTGTAATCTATACTAGTATCATAAGGGTTAGTGTGACATGATCAATTAACAGGTGGATAGCGGAGTGATTTTAACTTTAAGGAGTGGCAACATGCGCCTCGAGGAACAGGAGATTGTCCGCAAAATGGAACAAGTACACGAGTGGAAGCGGGATGGTAAATGGATCGAGCGGAAATACCGTATGCCCAACATTCCAATCATCACCCTGGGGAGGGAAACGAATGAGTATCTATGATTATTCCGCGCGCTTGATAAACGGGACAAAGCAATCACTGGCAGCCTACAAGGGTCAAGTGGTGCTTATCGTCAATACCGCCAGCCGCTGCGGCTTCACACCCCAATACAGCGGATTGGAAAAGTTGTACCAAACATATAAAGACCGGGGGTTTGTTGTCCTCGGCTTTCCTTGCAATCAGTTCATGAATCAGGAACCGGGAAGTGAGGAAGAGATCCTCTCCTTTTGCCAAACCAACTACCAGGTCAGTTTCCCGATGTTTGCCAAAGTTAAGGTGAAAGGCCCTGAGGCACACCCCCTGTTTCAATATTTAACCAGCCAGGCCAAAGGCATCCTGTCTGATGAGATCAAATGGAACTTTACCAAGTTTTTGGCTGACAAGAACGGCCAGGTCGTTAAGCGTTATGCGCCCACAACAGCTCCGGAAAAAATTGCCCCAGACATTGAGCGACTGCTGGAGGAAAAGGGTAGGTGACTACAATCTGCGGCTCATGTTGATTGCCTTACCTTAGCTGACAAAATGGTAAAATCATGCTATAATAAACGCATCTCAAGCTATAGTCACAAATTGAGCCCGTAGCTCAACGGGATAGAGCAGCGGCCTCCTAAGCCGTCGATGCAGGTTCGAGTCCTGCCGGGCTCACCATGACTTCTAAAATGATCGCCATTGTACTTTGACCGAGTGCACACCGATTATTCGGAAATTTCAGCCTTTTTCAATTGTAGCGGAAACATAAAAAGTACCCTTGGTGGCCGAACATAGGCACCAAGGGCGCAATCGGCACTTTTCTTATTTAGGTACTTCAGGTAAGGTCACGCAAGCTTCATCATCGTAATAGAGATCTCGTCCCAGTTCAACCTGACCAGAGTAAAGGGGACGAGGTTCTTCGGTGAGTTCCAGCCGGTAAACTGTGCTCACGTAGAAATTGACGTCAGGCTCCTTAACTGGTACAGGTGCCATGCGGGCCACAGGGTAGCCACGGGCCACAATGTCTTCCAGAAGATAGTCCTGGAAGGCACCTAACATATCTGTAATGGCAAATCCCATGTCGAGGATGCCCTTCTGGATCTGACGCCATTTCTGCCAAGAAGCCTCCATGTAAGACAGACCAAAGTAACCGGCAGCACCAGGTTCCCGCAAGCCCTCCGTGCACCGGCTTAAAAAGAGGAAAATCCCCTTGAGCGTTTCTACCGGGTCGGTGAAGAACACATCAAACTTGCCCCGGAGATGAGAGGGGAGGGCTTCCCGTACATCGTAAACCTCCGCGTGAACATGGTCGTATCCGCGGTCCCGGGCCACGTCCCGGATAAAGTTGACGATACGTTCATCAACGTCCAGTACGCAAATGCGCCGTGGCAGACCTGAGAGTGCTGCTGCTATGCTGGTGAGGTCATCGTCACCCAAAAGGAGCAGGTCACGGCCAGCTAAGTCACCCCGTTCGGCCATTAAAGCCAGCCGCAGCACGGTGGTTTCAGCTGTGACATATCCCTGGTCAAAATCAGGGGTTGCCTTGGGACGCATGGCCACAATCTCTTTAAAATCTTGAAGCAAACGGTCAAAAGGAGGCTTAAGGGTAATTCCGCGTCCTGCGCAGGTCTCACAGCGCTGTTCGGCCACCCGGTTCAATCCCAGGGCTTCAGCTTGACTGCGGCCTGTATCCGTCAGCATGAAGCGGTCCTCTTCATAGGCAACCAGCTTATCTTTCATCAACTTTTGCAGGGCCTCCAGCACCTGGCGGGTATGGGCTTGTCCCGCGCGCATCAGTTGCCAGTAAGATTTGGGACCGTTATACAGTTGACGGAGCAACAGCATTTGGATCCGATTAGGTTCTACAATGATATTGGTTGTAGACATTGTCACCCCTCCTTCTTAAGTATGGTGGCTTTTATACTGAATTCCTCCAATGGGAGATGAGGAATCACTAAAAAAAAATTATACCGTTAACCATTCATTCTGTCCACTCTGCGCAATCAGTCAGGAGGTAAAGTATAAGTTCTTTGCAACAAATCTGCGTTGGACATCCGTCTTATCTGTCGGTTTAGCCCTTGTACTCGTGCTTACATTAATACCTCTTCAGCTGCACACTCAGGCACAAAACGAAACACACGAGGCCATTATTGATCAGAAGATATGGTCCGCATTTGAAACCGGTCTGGAAACGGTGGAAGCCATTGTCACCTTCCGTGTTTTTAATCCCCCAGGAGAGCATGAAAATCAATTGCTCAAAGATGTGGGGATATCCGCCGGGTTTACGTTTCAATCTTTGCCCATGGCCGCGCAACCTTATTCAAAATGCCCTAGGATCAACCAACTTGAATGCATACAGCCAATTGTTGCCCATTACTTATGTTGAAGGGGTCCAAAATACCGATACGAATTCAGGGCACGGCACCCATGTCGCTGGCACAGTAGGAGGAACGGGGGCCATGTCCGGACCCGGAACACCCGATTAACATTGCCAGCCGCATGGCATATAAACGTAACATTGTCGTCACCTTTGCGGCCGGAAACTCTGGGCCGGGTGAAAATACACACAATCCATACGCGAAAGCTCCTTGGGTCATATCAGTGGCTGCCGGAACCAAAGATAGAAAATTAGCCAATTTTTCCTCCAGAGGTGTAAGAGGGCATAAAGACTTTTTCCTTTCAGACATCGGGCAAGCGTTCTGTCAAATCAGACAATACCGGGTCAAAGTCTTCCCCGTACAGCTCAAAGTAGAGACGGTCGCCCACCTTCTCTATCACTCCCGATTCCTTGATGGTCTCCTGGTAAGTTTCATAACAGGACAAGCATTTGACTAACATGTCCATATCCTCTTGGGATAAAGGCACAATACAGTCAATCAGATCATGCTCAGTATGTTTGAGCCGGAATCCGCCATCCTGGAAGACCGGTTGTCCGTTGTCAGGAAGGGTCAGCATGGCTAAACGGCGCAGATAATGGGCCCCTTGATCCTTCAGTTCCACAAAAACACGCTTGACCACCGCGTGGGTGACCAGATGATCATGGAAACCGCTGATGCCGTGGACGGGGTATGTCACGATCACCTGGGGTTGAATGGTTTCGATGTGGGTACGCACCGCTTTCTCCAGAATGCGTGGATCAAGCTCTTTCAGCCCGCTATCGGGAAAATCCAAAACCGTCATCCCGTGCAGGCCCAGGGTGCGTTTGACGGCCAGCATTTCTTTGTAGCGGATCTCCCCCATTTCAGCAATGGATAAGCCCAGCTTGTGCCGCTGTTTGGTCGCTCCGCCCTTGGTCAAGGTGAGCAGGAACACCCGGTGTCCAGCCTGAATCTGCTGGTGCATTACCGCCGCAGGTCCAAACGATTCATCATCAGGATGGGGAAAAATATACAGGATGTTCATGGGTGATCCCTCCAGGAAAAAGTGTAGGAAACAGTGTATTGAAGATTACGTTCCTGGTTCTTTATTCGTTATTTCTGCTCATCGTCCTTCCGGGTCTTGGGAAAAGATGAGCCACGGGACAAATCTGCCATTGCCAAATCTATAGTCAGTTTGGACTTGGATTATGTATAATGTGGTCGAACGGTATATCAGAAACATCTGGATTGGGATTGAGGAGATCACGGAGGAAACCAACCAAGTTTGATGTAAAAGCCTTAAGACCTGCAAATCTGCAGAAACATTGGCAGCAGCTGCGAACCTTGGAACAAGCCTTAAATCAGGCGGCCATTATTGCTATCACAGATCAGCGGGGCACCATCACCTTTGCCAATGATGCCTTTTTAAGGGAAATTGGTACATTTTAGAAAGCGATAATGTTTATCTTAAAGTTGTTTGTAAATGTGCTGAACTCTTTGTGGTTGCTACGTTTTTGATAAATGTGGTATACTAACAATAACAGAACATTTGTTCTATTAAATCTTTTATGAAAGAGGAGACTGTCATGGATAAACTGGATATTATTTTAAAAGAGATTGAGTCAATAAAAAATGTGATGGCTACTAAGGATGACATTGCCAACATGGCTACTAAGGATGACATTGCCAACATGGCCACGAAAGATGACATTGCCAACATGGCCACGAAAGATGACATTGCCAACATGGCCACGAAAGATGACATTGCCAACATGGCTACTAAGGATGACATTGCCAACATGGCCACGAAAGATGACATTGCCAACATGGCTACTAAGGATGACATTGCCAACATGGCTACTAAGGATGACATTGCCAATATGGCTACGAAGGACGACATTGCCAATATGGCCACCAAAGATGACATAGTTAACATGGCCACAAAAGAGGATATTGCCATCATAGATGACAAAGTTACTAAGTTAGAGAAAAAAGTGAAAGAGTTAGGAGAAACGGTTAAAGACTTTCCTTTTGTCCGCCGAGCAGTTTTGGAAATCGGGGAACGTACAGCAAGGATGGAAGAGCGGTTGGCGAAAATTGAAGAAAATATGGCAAGAAAAGAAGATTTGAAGTTCTATGACTATAAAATATCTCAACTTGAACGGGAATTATTTGAATTAAAACATCGCTAAGTGTTTCTGTTTTTTCTTTTCATCAGGCGAGGAACAAGGAGTTAACGAAAGAACGTCATTCAGGCACGGATGATCCCGCGTCTTTTTTTTTGGACAAAATTAGAACATTTATTCTCTGACAGACAGTTGTCAAAACGGTGTGTTAATCTAGAATTAAACTGAACAGGGAAGACGGCCAAGAACAAAAGTTCAGGAGGGATGTTTTATGAGTCTGCACAATTTCAGATCATTTTTGTACACACTGGCCAAAATATTAGGGGATATACAAGCAATAAAGTCAGGAAGTCCCAAGAAAATAGCCAAACGGGTTGGCCGGCGGGCGGCAGGAAAGGCGACCGGTCGCATGCTGAGAAAATTGTTTAAGTAAGTACGCAGGGTTTGATCCCCTGTCCGCCTTGCGGATACAGCATGCTGTTTCCATTGAAAAGCGGATTTGGATGGCAAGCTACTGCACCTTATAATTTTATAAGATTTTATAATTTTTCTTAATTCCTTCTTGTCTTAAAAATAGTAACAAACACATATTCCCGGCTCTGTCTCTTTAAGAACGAATATCACGGAGGCCGATTTATGCCAATTACATAACCGGGCTGTTCCAGATCCTATTGGAGAAGAAAATGACAAGTATATTTTAACTTACCTCCGACAGAAGTCTCCCACTTCTAAGCGAAGCGAAAGTGGGAGATGAATGTCGGTTTGATGTAGCCTCAATATGATGAGTGTGGTAAAATAAAATCAAACAAACGTTCGTATTGTGGGCAGGTGATGCGGATATGGCCCACAAAGCCTACAAATTCTGTGGCTTAAAGAAGTCGATAGCCTTGCCTTAGCCAACGCTCAATTAAACTTGCAAAAAGCATTCACCAACTTCTTCTCTTATGAACACCAACCGGTGCCAAAAGAAATAGAAAACGTTGTTGGGCTCGATTTTGCCATGAATACGCTGTATGTCGATAGCGAGGGTAAGAGAGCCAATGATCCTCGATCCTATCGGCAAGCCTTGGAAAAACTGGCTCAAGCCCTCCATTTCGGTCAAAGCGTCCACGACAACGGCTGGGGCCTGTTCACTACTTTCCTTCAATACAAGTTAGCAGAACAGGGAAAGCAGCTGATCAAAATCGACAAATGGTTCCCCTCATCCAAAACGTGTTCATGTTGTGGTCGAGTGAAGGTGTCTCTATCGCTTTCCGAACGTCTATTTCGTTGTGCATGCGGTTTTGTGGCAGACAGAGACACCAACGCCGCCATTAATATCCACAAGGAAGGCCTGAAACAGTTAGGGATTGCCTAAATTCTTGCTCGAACCGTGGGGCACACGGGGATCGCTCGGTCAACTTCCCATCATGAGATGGGATTACCCGAGAAGCCCCCACCTCTAAGCGTTAGCGTAGGTGGTGGGAGTATGTCACCAATTTTTATTTATCTGCCTCAAACCAAAATTGAACGGGCGGGTGACTTGGATCATTTCATTACCGGGATATGTGACGGGCTACGGGCTGCCCATCCAAGGGTACAACCTCATCCAGTGTTCAAAACATCCGTGAACAAAGAGATTGATCCATTCCGACCTCTGCTGATTGAGGATGCTCGCAAAGTGATGGCCATTACGGCTTGGAAACAGAAGTTAGGTGAAAACTGCCGTCCGTATTATAAAGTGATGATTGAGGAAATAGAATCGGATCTAGGGTGATATACAAGGTTTTAAACGTCTGCCCATATGTTTGTCAGCAAATAGAACACAATTTTGCAAGTTAATATGTTTTGTTCTATTATAGGAAATTGGTGAAATGGGGAAGGGATTTAAACAGTGATGTCGAAAGAGGTACTGTCAGGCTGCTTCGTCTCGCCTCACGGCCTACGCTGAAGGTAAATTTTTGTGGAACTACTTCCGGTCATATACGGTTTGCCAGGTAGGCATAATCAGATGGGAGTGGGTTTTAAAAGATGAGATTAAAAGTGACCTTTTATACACCTGACGCTGTATCGATTCCGGTCAATTATCATCATTTGATTTCTGGCTTGCTATACCGCTCAGTGGGGGATAAAGCATTTTCTCACTTCCTCCATGATGTAGGCTACCAGTATGAGAAAAGAAAGTACAAGCTGTTTACATTCAGCCGCCTGTTAGGCAACCACCGCTATAACCCAGACACCAGGACACTTTCTTTTCAAGGGGATATTGACCTTTATGTCAGCTCTGTAGCGGCAAAATTTATTGAAGAGATAGGCCAAAGTTTGATTCATACCAGTCTTGTACAAATCGGAGAGGCTCACCTGGAAGTGAAGGAGCTGATCTATACTGACAGACCGGTTTTGCCCCAAGATAGCTATATGATCAAGATGCTTTCCCCCATCACGGTCTACAGCACTTTCAAGTCCACAACTGGGCAAAAGATCACACACTATTTTCATCCTGATAACCGTATGTTTGCCCAGCAGGTGGAAGATAATCTGTTAAGGAAGTATGAGGCTTTCTACGGTCAACCAGCAAGCGAACGCTTTTTGATCCGTCCTGTCCGCATCCGTCCCATAGACAAGGTGGTGACCCGGTTTAAAGGTACGATTATCAATGCTTGGTCTGGCATCTACGAAGTACAATCCTCCCCTGAATTGATCAGTTTTGCCTATAAAGCAGGATTAGGAGCGAAAACATCACAAGGTTTCGGTATGTTTGAATTCATCTGAATTCAGAACATGAGAAAACATGATTTTCATCAGACTGTCTTGTCGTCGATCCTTAATAGCGCAAAATTCCCGGGGGATCGACGACACAGAATATTCTGATAAATAAACTCCAAACCATTGCAGGTCAAAGAATGTATATGTTTTTAGAAATATTTTGAGTCCATACAGGAATTTTAGAGTAAAATGTCGTATATTTATATATCAGCATTTTTTGGGGTTTGGATCTTAACTATGAGGGATTGAAACGACTGACCTCCTAACGCCTGGTCAACCAAATGAGCAGCGTTTGGATCTTAACTATGAGGGATTGAAACGTATTATACCATGGTAGCAACTTGGTAGCAAGTGTTTTGTTTGGATCTTAACTATGAGGGATTGAAACTCAAGCCAATCTGAAAGAGCCACCACAACTTTTGTCATGTTTGGATCTTAACTATGAGGGATTGAAACTCAAGCCAATCTGAAAGAGCCACCACAACTTTTGTCATGGTTTGGATCTTAACTATGAGGGATTGAAACGGCGCTATTTTGTCCAGTTCAACTTTGATATTGAAGTGTTTGGATCTTAACTATGAGGGATTGAAACATCGCAAGCTCTATGACATCATTTGACGTAACCTTTCGTTTGGATCTTAACTATGAGGGATTGAAACCTGGGCACATGTAACGCCCAATCAATTACGTGAGCAAGTTTGGATCTTAACTATGAGGGATTGAAACTCCTTTTCGTTTAATTTATTAAGTCCATTATTTATCTTTGTTTGGATCTTAACTATGAGGGATTGAAACTGATATAGACGTTATGAATAATAAAGTGTGGGTAAAGTTTGGATCTTAACTATGAGGGATTGAAACGCGCTTGTAGACGTAAAAGAACAAGGCGGTTTCCGTGGGTTTGGATCTTAACTATGAGGGATTGAAACTCCTACTTGACGGTTGACCAAAGTATATTGTATTTCCCCGTTTGGATCTTAACTATGAGGGATTGAAACCGCGAAAAACACAACTTATCACAGTTAGCGTTAGCAAAAGTTTGGATCTTAACTATGAGGGATTGAAACCAACAAATCACATCTCTTCTGCAGGTTTGGATGCAGGGGTTTGGATCTTAACTATGAGGGATTGAAACCAATACTCGAGAGCGTACCAGGTTCCACAAACAGACGTTTGGATCTTAACTATGAGGGATTGAAACCAATACTCGAGAGCGTACCAGGTTCCACAAACAGACGTTTGGATCTTAACTATGAGGGATTGAAACCTATATAATTGAACCCAACGGAAAGTTGGGAAAACAAAGTTTGGATCTTAACTATGAGGGATTGAAACATAACGTTATCCAGTTGATTGCGGCCAGCGAAAAAAATGGCTTGGATCTTAACTATGAGGGATTGAAACGATTCCCCTGGGTCATTCCGTTTCCCCTGGGGAACTGTTTGGATCTTAACTATGAGGGATTGAAACATTTTTTTATGCAATTCATCTGCTTAAATGTGAATAAAGTTTGGATCTTAACTATGAGGGATTGAAACCACGGATAGACCTGGCTTGTGACGATTTGAAGGGATATGTTTGGATCTTAACTATGAGGGATTGAAACTTATTCAACTCCTCCGCCACCTTGTGTTGGTTTCTGGATAGTTTGGATCTTAACTATGAGGGATTGAAACTTGAGTTTGTGATGCCGGCTGTTTTGTTCATCATCAAAGTTTGGATCTTAACTATGAGGGATTGAAACAATCAATTATGAAAGGTCGTACTGCGCAAGTGACCGTTCGTTTGGATCTTAACTATGAGGGATTGAAACTATTGACTGCTATGAAGCCCGCGATAGGTCATGCCTGGTTTGGATCTTAACTATGAGGGATTGAAACTTTTACTGACGATTGATTCTCCCATCTCTTCTGTGATAGGTTTGGATCTTAACTATGAGGGATTGAAACTCGCCAGAAATTCATTGCTACTGCTGTAGGTGAAACGTTTGGATCTTAACTATGAGGGATTGAAACTTTGGTCTCAGGAAATGAGCCGTACACAGCTGTTGACCGTTTGGATCTCGGATTAACCCCCTAAATTTGGACATAATCACAACTTTTTAAGTTATTTCTCAAAAATGCTCTTTGTTTCGTCTTTTTGTAGTATAGCCTGTCCGTCCATTTCATCAAGGGTAAAGGCTTACGCCC
>NZ_BMKZ01000027.1 GCF_014644735.1 Caldalkalibacillus thermarum
TCGGAAGCATGAGCCGAAAGGGGAACTGCTATGACAACGCCTGTATTGAATCCTTTCATAGCATCATCAAAAAAGAGTTGATTTACTTAGAAAAGTTTAAGACTCGTGAAGAAGCCATCAAGCGGATATATGAGTATATAGAATTTTTCTACAACCGAAAGAGAATTCATTCTTCGATAGGGTATCACACTCCCACTGAATACCAACGCATGTACTATGAATCTAGTAAAAAAGTGGCCTAAACTCTCTACTTTTTGTGTCTACTCTATTGACTTAATACGAGCTTTTTGCGATGTACCCTTTTCCTTTTGTAGTCAAAACAAACGTAACAAACCCATAGAGCAAATTGTCGCCTGCCTAAGACCACATGGCGCGGCTTTTGAATAACCGGACGGTCGTTATCCCCAGATCCTCCCTAAAAAAGGGCAGACGTATCCTGTTATCCACAATGATTCACTTGTGGATGACTTTTTTGTCTCATTGATTCACATGGGCATAAGTTTGCCTGTCCTGGTTTAATCTTAGGCCACCAGGCTGCGCATCTTCTCCGCCTGGTTCGCTTTGATCCGTCCCACTGCTATCGCCAGCATGACGCATAAGGCTAAGCCACAGCGGACTCTCATTTTCTGCTCTCCACGGATGGTGTGCTTCTCCAAACCAAATGAGCCGTCCAACCGGCTGTTGACTCGCTCTGCCGCTGTCCGTCTACGGTAGGCTTTTTCCCAGGCATAACTGGACCGGTCGATGGGCGTGAAGATTCTGCGATCCTTGGATAAGGGAATGCGTATCCCCTGGGCCACTGGACATTGGCTCATCCCCTGACATTGGATGCCGTATTGCTTGGCTGGACAGCGTTTTTTTAAGGTGTTCCGGTCTTTCTCAAAGCCGCCATGCGCCATCTGACGCTCGGTTCCTGTTTCCGGACAGACACAGCACACCTGGCCTCTGTAGGTATACACCACGTTCTCCCATGGGTCTAAAAGACGGGTTTGTTCGCCGTCTTTCCAGCTGTTGCGAATGTCAATGACGGGCTTAATCTGATGGTCGTCCCACAGGCGCCGGATCAGTTTGGTGTCGTCATAGGCTTTGTCGGCCGCCAGGGTCTCCGCGTTCTCTAACATCTCGGGGTGGCTCTCTTCCAGGTGGTCGATCATCCGGTGGGCTTCGGTGATGTCTGCTTCATGGGCTTGGGTGAGGCTGTAGTGAATGGGCAGTTCATAGACGGCATCGACGATCAGATGCAGCTTGTAGCCGAACCAGCGCACCACTTTCTCCCACGTCGTCCCATCTTCGTTTTGCCCCCGGTAGGTTTTGACGCCATAAGTGGCCTCGGTGTCCCGTCGCCCGTCACGTGCACCATTTTTGTTTTTGTGCCGGGCATAGGAGGCGATAGCTTTGGAGTCCATGGCCAAGTGCTTCCCAAAGTCCGGAAGCAGCTGCCGCAGTTCCTGAACGAGTTGGTTAAACATGTCTTGGATGAGATCGGCATGGTGGAGGAGTTTTTGGAAAAACCGGGTGTATGCCCAGGCTGGCGGCACTTGCCCCTGAAAACCGCACAGGTGTCTCAGTTGCCCATTGCGGGCCAGTTCCCTGCGCAGTTTTTCAATGCTTTCATGCTGAAAGACGATCCCGGCTAACACGGAATTCCACATGGCCCGGATGGGATAGTCGTTGCGCCCCCGACCACGTTCGGCTTCCAGAGTCTGCATCAATGCCTCATCGGGCATGGTTTCCATGACCAAAGATAGACGTTCTAAGTCCCCCAATTCTTCAATGTCTTCCCACGCAAACAGGGTGAGTTGTGGTATAATGGCCATACAGGCATCCCTCCTATATTGGGTGTGGTTACCTCTATTTTACCATAGGCGGGGTGGCCTGTTTTTTATTTCTGCTTTTTGTTGGGGTCGATTTCTCTTTATTAGCGCTGACCTGTCCGTCAAATGTTGATTTAATCATACCAGGATGGGGGAAAATTTATTTTGACTTGTCTTTTATCCCTTGTCCCGTCTGGCTTCCCAAACATCGCAATTAGCTCCTTAATACCAAAAACGATACGCTTTCTGCATAGATTTTCCCTCCCGGTTTTAATATACCATTTCTGTTTCAGAAGGAAAACATATGTTTGTCCCGATTCATCCCCCACTTACACTTCGTTTAGAAGTGGGGGTCTTCTCGGAAATTTATGATAAAGATGTGGAGGGATGATGATGAACCCGTTTGATAAGCATAAAGGATATTCACGCATGTTTAAAGAAAATCATCTTACTCTTGGGTTGTTCTTTCCCATTGAATCATACGAGGGCAGCATTCCAAAAATGGACATTGACCAGCAAATGAAACTGGCCAAAAGAGCAGAAGAGCTCAATTTTGCTGCATTGTTCGTTAGAGATGTTCCGTTACATGATCCTTATTTTGGGGATGTGGGCCAAATTTATGATCCTTGGGTCTTTTTAGGATATATCGCCGCCCATACAGACAACATTGCTTTGGGCACGGGAAGTATTATTCTAACCTTGCGTCACCCTTTGCATGTGGCCAAAGCAGCTGCTTCCATCGACAAAATTTCCGGCGAACGCCTGGTTCTCGGGGTGGCAACAGGAGATCGCCCTATCGAATTTCCTGCCTTCTCCGTTGATCCTGAACAGCGTAGTACTTTGTTTCAAGAAGCCATCATGGTCATGAAAAAAGTGTGGAAGGAAAACTTTCCTGCGATCCAGTCACCACGGGTCCAGCTGACGAACGGGGATCTTTTGCCTAAACCGCGCTTGTTGGACATTCCGGTGTTGGTGACTGGTCACAGCTCTCAATCCGTGGAATGGATTGCCGAAAACAGTGATGGTTGGCTGTATTATCCCAGAAACTTAAGATTCCAAGCGGAGCTGATTAAAAATTGGCGTGCTCAGACCGGTCAGTTTAAACCGTTCAGTCAATCCTTATATGTAGATTTGACCGAGGATCCGAATCATCCGCCAGTCCCTATCCATTTAGGGTTCCGAATCGGGCGCAATCCACTCATTGAATTTATAGAAAGTCTTAAAATCGCGGGTGTGAACCATGTGATTATTAACTTAAAATATGGCCAACGTCCTGTTGAAGAAGTGGTTGAAGAATTAGGGGAAGAAGTTGTTCCGCACTTCCCGGCATTAACTGTGGAGTGACTTATAGTGAATGAAGTATGAATCGTTTAACTTGATACAAAAGTGTTTAACTTACCTCCGACAGACGTCTCCCACTTCTAAGCGAAGCGAAAGTGGGAGATGAGTGTCGGTTTGATGTAGCCTCAATATGATGAGTGTGGTAAAATAAAATCAAACAAACGTTCGTATTTTTGTGGCAGACAGAGACACCAACGCCGCCATCAATATCAAAAAGGAAGGTCTGAAAAAGTTAGGGACTGCCTGAATGGATCTCGAACCGTGGGGCACACGGGGATCGCTCGGTCAACTTCCCATCATGAGATGGGATTACCCGAGAAGCCTCCACCTCTAAGCGTTAGCGCAGGTGGTGGGAGTATGTCACAACAAGTTTGGCTGCCACCTCAACGTGGCTGGTATGCGGAAACATGTCTACTGGTTGAACCTCTCTGGTTTCAAAGCCGCCAGCCTCTAAGATTTTGATATCTCTCGCTAATGTGGATGGATTGCAAGAGATATACACGACCCGCTCCGGTTTCATCTCAATGATTGTTTTTAATAGAGACTCATCACAGCCCTTGCGCGGGGGATCAACGACAATGACATCGGCTTTAATGCCTTGCGCCCGCCACCAAGGGATGATCTTCTCTGCCTCGCCTACGGCAAACTGCACGTTGGTCATCCCATTCAGCCGGGCGTTCCGCTTGGCATCGGCCACAGCTTCGGGAACCACTTCCACCCCCAACACCTGCTTTGCTTTTTGGGCCAAGAACAGAGAGATGGTGCCGATGCCGCAATAAGCATCAATCACCGTTTCATGCCCTTCTAAACCGGCAAAGGCCATGGCTTTTTCGTACAATACCTTGGTTTGCACCGGATTGACCTGAAAGAAGGAGCGGGCTGAAATGGCAAAACGGATATCGCCAATTTTGTCATAGATATAAGGCTCTCCCCACAAAACTTTGCTCTCGTCGCCAAAAATCACATTGGTCCGCTTGGTGTTAATATTTTGAACGATGCTTTTCAGATTGGGAAAAGCGGACACCAGTTCATCTACTAACTTATTCTTGGCAGGGATGTGCTCTCCATTGGTGACCAGAACAATCATCAATTGACCAGTGGCAAAGCCGTACTTGGCTACCACATGCCGCAACAAGCCGCTGTGCTTATCTTCGTTATACGCCGGGATCCCGAGGCGTGTGCCGATTTCCTTTACCTTTTGAATGACTTGATCGTGCTGTTCATGCTGAATCAGACAGGCTTCCATATCGATAATGTCATGACTGCGCGGGCGGTAAAATCCACCAATCAGTCCCCCTTCTTCTTCCCCGATCGGCACCTGCGTTTTGTTCCGGTAACGCCACGGTTTCTCCATGCCTATCACCGGGTAAACGTTAACCTTGTTTAAATCCAAACCGCCAATCCGTTCAAGGTCGTTCTTCACCAGCTGTTGCTTATATTTCAGCTGCTCCTCATAGGCTAAATGTTGCAGCTGGCAGCCCCCGCAACGGGCAAAGACCGGACAGGGCGGTTTCATGCGCGCCGGGCTTTGCTCTAGAATCTCCAACACTTTGGCATAGCCGAAGTTTTTCTTTGTCTTCAGGACCTTTGCTTTTACCACTTCGCCGGGCAAGGCATCTTTGACAAACAAGGTATATCCTTCATAACGGCCTACACCCATTGCTTCGTGATTGAGATCATGTATCTTTAGCTCTACTTCATCATTTTTCTGTACCGGAAGCTGTATTTTTTTAGACATAGACTGTTCCCTCTTTCAATTGTCTTCCCACATTGGACATACATCCACTATTATCCTCCACGGATTTTAGCATACTTACTCAAGCAATCAAGCATTTGTATAAAAACCGCCTCAAAAATTTCATTTTAAATAGTTTAAAAATTTAGCACAATGGTCAGACTAATAATACGATGATAATGCAACCAATTAACAGAACAAGACAATTTGAAGGAGGAAATACTCATGGCCAGAAAAAAAGCGGCTCATTCCATTGCCCAGCTGATTGACCAGTATAAAGCGGATATCCTGAGCAACAAGGAGTGGCTGGAACAGATCGAAGAAAAGTGGGAACAAAGAGTGATGCAAAAGTCCCACAGCCAACAAGTCCATTCTTCATAAACCAGCTTTCAGCCGATCTTAAAAACAGCTGAGCCTCTCCCATGCAAAAGAGCTGTCCCTGCGACAGCTCTTTGTTCGTTAGGTCCGTATAGGTTTGAACAACAAGCGCTTTTCTACAACACCTTGCTTAAAAATGCCTGTGTACGGGGATGTTGTGGATTGTTAAACAGTTGCTGGGGTTTGCCTTCCTCCACAATGACCCCTTCATCCATAAACACAACCCGGTCAGCCACTTCACGGGCAAAACCCATTTCATGGGTGACCACAACCATGGTCATGCCTTCCTGGGCTAATTGTTTCATTACCGCCAGGACTTCCCCGACCATCTCAGGGTCCAAGGCTGACGTGGGCTCATCAAACAGCATCACTTTTGGTTCCATGGCCAACGCTCGGGCAATGGCCACACGCTGTTTTTGTCCCCCAGACAGGGAGTCGGGATAAACTCCCGCTTTCTCCGCTAAACCAACCTTGTTTAAAAGGGCCATGGCTTTTTCCTCTGCCTTGGTCCTCGGCCAGTTTCTCACCTTCACCGGCGCCAGCGTAATGTTTTCCAAAACCGTCATGTGGGGGAATAGGTTAAATTGTTGAAAAACCATCCCCACTTCTTTGCGCACTTGATTAATATCGGTTTTCTTGTCTGCCAGGTCCACCCCGTTGATATACACATGTCCATCCGTAATCGATTCCAAAAGGTTTAAGCAGCGCAAAAACGTTGATTTTCCCGACCCGGACGGACCGATAACAACCACCACTTCCTGCGGTTTAATCTCGATGTCGATTCCCTTCAAAACCTCCAGATCACCAAACGACTTTTTCAGATTGGTCACCTTGATCATTCTGTCTTAAGCCTCCGTTCAACATAGTTCAGCAGGTGCGTTAAGCTGAGCGTTAAAACAAGATAGATAAGGGCCACCATAAGATAAGGTTCCCATACTGCAAAGTATTGGGCTTGGGCTGCCCTTCCCCAGTACATCAGCTCAGGGACGGCAATGATGGCACCCAAGGACGATTCTTTTAATAAGATGATAAATTCGTTCCCCAGAGGAGGCACCATGCGCTTAAACGCCTGAGGCAAAATGATATAACGCATGGCCTGGGTGTGTGTCATGCCCAGTGAACGGGCAGCTTCCATCTGTCCCCGGTCAATGGATTGGATCCCGGCCCGGAAGATTTCAGCAATATATGCAGCAGAGTTCAAAGCAAGAGCGACAATGATCGAAGCAACGGCATTAACAGGATTCATCAGCATGGGCATCAGACCAAAATGGATCAGCAAGATCTGAACTAAGAGTGGTGTTCCTCTAAAGAAGTTGATATACCATACAAAGGGAAGACGGAGTAATCGATTGGAGGCCATTTTGCCTAAGCCAATAAACAAGCCTAAGATGGTTCCGAATATCACCCCTGCCAGGGAAATCCCAATCGTCAGCAAAGTGCCTTTGATAAAAAACGGAAGATAAGCACTGATCACATGCAGACGAAAATTAAACATTTCGGTTAAAAAGGCTTCCACAGACATTAGAACAGTTTCCGGCGACATAAGCATAATACTCCTTTTTAGTCACTCGATTTATAAAATAATTTATAAAACACAAAATAAAGTCCAGGTAGAAAAAGAGCGTAACGCATACACGTTACGCCAAACAGCATAATTAACCAACATCCGTTTGCCTTGCCCTATTCCGCATTTAAGAGTGTTTCAACATCTGGCGTTGTACCAAACCATTTTTCATAGATTTCAGCATAAGTCCCGTTTTCAATCACGGTAGTTAAGGCCTCATTGAAAATCTCTGTCAGTTCGCTGCCTTTAGGGAACATGATGCCATAAAATTCAGATTCGAAGTTCTCGGGGTCTTCAAGGCCTACTAAGTTATCATTGGGATTGTTCTTCAGGTATTCGTTCACCACGGCGTTGTCAGTGACAACGGCTTCCACATCTCCGTTTTTCAAGGCCATAATCGCCACAGCAGAGCTTTCATACTTCAAAATATCGGGATGGTTTTCACCGAGGATTTTTTCCACGGCAAATTGTCCCGTCGTCCCGTTTTGCACTCCCACTTTTTTACCGACTAAGTCAGTGGCGCTTTTGATATCGGAACCTTCAGGGACGAGAATCATGTGGGTGGATTCATAATAGGGACGGGTAAAATCATAGCTTTCTAGGCGGTCATCGGTAATGGTAATACCTGAGATAGCCAGGTCCACTTCTCCATTTTGCACGGCAACAAAGAGCGGATCCCAACCCAAATTGCGCACTTCATGCTCAAATCCCGCTTCCTCCATGACAGCCGCTAACAAATCAATGTCAAAACCGACAATTTCTCCTTTGTCCAAGAATTCAAACGGGGCAAAAGAAGCTTCTGTGCCGACAATAAGTTTCTGTTTCCCGGCCGCTTCCGTTTCACTATTATTCTCTCCCGCTTGTTCATCGGTATCTGCCGGCTGTCCTGAGCCGCAAGCGGCCAACAGGATCGTCATAAGCAAAAGCACCAAGCCCAACCATAACGATTTTTTCATCTCATTTCCCCCTTGTACCATTCTTTTAATCTCCGGCTCTGCTCACGCTCATCTCTTCTGTATTTTTGCCTATGTCTATATAATATAGTATTAAATGTATTAACAATCCAAAATGTATAAGAACTGTATATTTAAAAGACTATGTTTATATCTATGCCACAACTAGATTTAACCATAGAACAAGCATTTTCTCAATACTTTTTTATGGACAAAAGTTTACCAATAGAACAAAAAAGCCAGCCCAGAGGCTGGAACACATGGGAATTATTACTTATTTAAGCTGCCCGCCCAACACTGCCCCGTCATTATTAATCACTGCAGCCGAAATATACAAACGTTTCCCGTCACGGGCCTCCTGTTCGGGGAACGGGACTATCAGGAGTCGAGCAGCTTAACTTGAAAAGACATCTTTTAATCTTTCAAAGAAGGCAATGATCACATCGAGAACTTTACGCAAGAAATTGCGGGTTTCTTCCCGGTCCAGAATCTCATTTAAGTTATCCCGGATATTTTTCAACTGGTTGCTAACTTGCTCCCAGTTGATGTCTAAATTTTTCAGGCGTTTTAACAAGTGAACCAGGGCATCAATATCTTCTTCTGTCAGTTCAATACCCAGTTCAGCAGCAATCTCCCGGATTAAGTTGCGGTAATCTTCATCGGTTTCAAGCTTGGTATCAGCCAATCTTTCTTTGAGCCGTCTCATCAGTTCAGCCGCTTCTTCTGAGCCGATTTTATCGGCCAGTTCAGCCGTTTTGACCATTTCCTCGTTGGCCACTTGCTTTTGTTCTTCGTCAATCTCTATATCGGCTGCTGCCTCAAAGGCTTTGATGATCCCTGTCAGACCGGCCGTGCCGCTGACTCTGAAAGGAGCGGTCACATACACATCTGCATCCTGGATGCCAGCCGTGGCCATGGCATTGGCATACATTTCTTCTGTTACCCAGTCAATATTATTGGTGGTTACCGTAAGGCCAGCCCCTTCTTCCAACAGGGTAATTCTGGCAGAAGAAATCGCCCGCGTACCGATCTTGGATGCATCAATATACTGACCCAGATATTGATGCTCCTCCTGGTTGGACACATAGATAATTTCCACATCTTCACCAACACCCATTTCAGCCAAAATTCGCTCGCGTTGTTCCTGGGTCAGGTTCTCACCAAGGGTCACCACCGTTTCGCCGGTGATGGCATCAGCGGAAACCGGCAGGGCAAAACTGAATACTAGCAAAGTCCATAAAGCCAAACCAGCAATCCATTTTTTGTACGGCTTTTCCGTCATCCATAACATGGGTTGTCCCTCCTTAATTCCAGTCAATTAAACATATGCTTAATGTTTTTCTGCCCTTGTCTAATCTATTATATTCGCCCCGTTTTCTTTTCTTTATGGGGGAAAAATCCTGCCACAACCACCCTCCCATTCTATTATTCCCACTAAATTGCTTTTATAATCTATGTCTATTAACTTTTTGATTCAATTATGACGACTTGTCTCCTATTAGTTTATTAGTTAGGCGGTGTGCGCAAAACCAGGTGTTTATGCAGCACTTTAAAATGGCTGGGTAGTGTTCCTCCCCGTTCGCCGTCCAAATTCAGCTGAACCGGGTAAGCGGAGGTGACTTTCAGTTCAGCCGTTTGAAAATAGATCACACGGGGATCATGAATATGGTCTCCCTTGATGACCTGCGTGGCAATCTTCAGAAACTCAGGCATGGTTGTTTTGCGTACCACCAGCACATCAAAGTAGCCGTCGTTCATCACTGCCTTGGGAGCCAGTTTCTCAAAGCCACCCACCGAATGGCTGTTGGCCACCAGAAACAGCATGATCTCTTCATCAATGACTCGTTTGGGAGAAGTGATGGTAACCCGGGTGGGCTTCAACCAGGCTAGTTTTTCGATACCCTTGACATAGTAAGCCAATTGGCCAAACATTGTTTTGAGCCGGCTGGGCACTTCATAAGTGAGCTCCGTGAGCGTCCCTCCGCCGGCAATATTAATAAAATATTGCCGGTTCACTTTGCCCACGTCAATGCTGGTCGTCTTGCCGTTAATAATCACATCACAAGCCGCTTCAAAATCTTTGGGAATACCCAGTGCCCGGGCAAAATCGTTCGTGGTACCGGCAGGGATAATGCCTAACTGGGGACGGTATTTTTTTTCTGCCAAGCCATTGACCACTTCATTGACAGTCCCGTCTCCCCCTGCAGCCACCACCAGATCACAGCGACGTTCTACGGCGGTCTCCGCCGCCCGCATGGCATCTCCCGCACCGGTAGTGGCATGACAGGAGGTCTCGTACCCGGCTCTTTCCAGCTTCTCCAGTATGCTTGGTATATGTTTACGAAACAGTTCCCGTCCGGCCGAAGGATTGTAAATAATGCGTGCCCGTTTAAACATAGCAGACGCTCCTCTTGTTCACAAGGTTTCGGTGCTCCCCCAGCACGCAAAATAAATAAATAGAAAAATATTTGCACAACACTATTTATCCTTATCATACTCGAATTGGTAAGCCTTGTCATCATTGTATGCGGGCAGTATGCTCACTGGGCCTGGCAACAGGATCACCATTTCATCAAACGGTCCGTTTCATGTCATCTCGAAAGTCTTCTTTCACTTTATTTTTAAATTGGACTTTCCCCTAATCCCCTTTACACGTAGGATCATATAAATGTTTTTGTGTAGATCAATCAAGCTCTACAAGAGGACGAATAAATAAACATTTTAAGGAAGGTTTCATCGAGAGGCCTCCCTCATCATGCAGACGTCCTTTATTCATATCCTTTATCCATAATATAACTACATTTCAATATTAATTATTTTTTTAATATTCGTTCATTGTAAAATTAAATGCAACAAAATAAATATACAAGAGCCACGGTAATTCCGTTATGATGAAGTCGACGAAAACCCATACATAACAGGAGGAATACCATGGCTCGCACTCATCATAACACAACTCGTACATTTTCGCATCTATCCGTTTTTGACCGGGGGCAGATTCAAGCGCTTCGCAATCAGGGAAAGTCACTGCAAGAAATCGCAGACATCATCGGCTGTCATAAGTCGACGATCTCCCGTGAGTTGAAACGAGGAACCGTGACGCAGTGACGGTCTGATCTGACCGAGTATCAAGCCTACTTTGCCGATGTGGGTCAACGGGTCTATGAATCGAACCGTTCCCGCTGCGGGGCGAAGTATAAGCTGGCCAAGACCATGGATTTCATTCATTTCGCCGTGCAGAAGATCCGTGAGGATCACTGGTCTCCGGATGCTGTTTGCGGCTATGCCAAGACCCAGCACTTGTTCGATGGTGAATCGGTTTGCACGAAGACCCTGTACCGCTATATCGACCTTGGTCTGCTTCCAATCAAGAACATTGATCTGCCGTTGAAAGTGTCCCGAAACACTAAGAAGAAGCGAACACGGCAACATAAGAAGATGCTCGGCACAAGCATTGAACAGCGACCCCGGCATATCGATGAACGTCTGGAATTCGGTCACTGGGAAATCGATACCGTCTTAGGCAATGGAGCTGAATTCAGTGAACTCAGTCAAGCGCTTGAATCCCAGGTGTATTACACCCATCCTTACACCTCATGGGAACGTGGAACCAATGAACGTCACAACGGACCCATTCGTCGCTTTATTCCAAAAGGCAAGTCCATTGATGATATCGATCCATCGCTCATTATCTATGTAGAGAACTGGTGTAATACCCTCCCCAGGAAGATTTTAGCCTATCGTTCCCCAAACAATGCGTTTAATGAAGAGTTACGAAACTTGGCTTTATCATAACCATATGCTGATTACTGTGGGGTCGTTGCATTTAATCTTGCAATTTAAGTTTTTTTAATATTTTTTATTCAAAAACGAAATGACTTGTACTTGTCACAAATTAATGGCAAGTACAAGCCACCACAATTTATGAATGAAAGAGGGGATTAACTAGCTACCAATTCTACAAAAGTAATGCAGTATTAACATCCCATTCCTATCCTATAACAAATCTATGCATATTGCACCGCATATTTTTGGCGGAAACCCGCCATTTTGTGTCATTTTTAATTACAACTTTTGGATCGCAAGTACTAGATTTACTCTTCATAAGGAAGGTCATCGGGAACAACCAGAAAGTCAGGAGCATCAGATGTCAATTTGATAGCACACTTTTCCTTTCCATCACGCAACAATTCCTGGATGAGTTGACTAATCTTATTGGCCGCTTCCTCTGATTTCGATTCGTTCAGTCCGTGCTCTTCATTCAGCATTTCAAACAGCTCTTTCTTGACATAGGAACGAAGCCATTTGTCTTCAAATAACTGAGGATATTGCCGTTGAAGTTTAGCAATGGCGACGATATCGGGATTGTCACCATCATCGGCTGTAAGCTCGGCTTCAATAATCCTTTGATTCCATTCCCATGCTTGTTCTTTCTCAATTAAAATATTCTTATCATGTTTTGCTATACAGACTAATGTTAAATCTGTCAGTAATGATGTAAATGCGGCTTGATAATCAACTTCACTAAGCGTTGTTTCTATCTCAAGCCCGCCTCGCTTTCGTTCATATTCCATCGTTCGTATTTTTTGAGTTGCGGTTTCTGTCCACAGTTCCTGATGGGTGAGACTTTCACTTCCCACATAGGCAATCACTTGAGGAGCCAACGATGGATCCTGCTGTTCTAACATGACTTCAAACCACTCCAGATAATCTTGCACAACATGGGGATTTGCTTCAGTTCTTAAACCAAGCCACATATATCCCATACCTAACACAAGGACCATGACAAAAAAGGACAAAAGAAACCATTTGCTTAATCTCACCTTATCAGTCTCCTTTATGACTTAGCCATTCTGTACAGATACAACCGCCAACATAAATAGATTATGGCAGCCAAATAAACAGCGATGACAGTAATGAGAAACCATATTGAAGCCAGATAAGGAACCGGAAGCATAAAACCTTGGGTCACTTCTTCAAGCCGGTACATGCCAGGCTGTGGATATGATAACACAAGCCATGGACCGGGTTCTGACAGGTCATTCCAAAACCAATTGTCTGTAAATGCGTAAACAAATAAGGACTGAAAGTTAGCCCAAGGTAAGTAGCTGTTAACGTACATCAGCCATGGAAGTTGAAAAGTATGTGATGTTGCAGCAGTAAATACCCTTTCTACCAGCAGGTAAAAAGGGACGATGGTGGCTCCCGCAATCGCAGAATTAAAAACAAATGTGATCAACATGGCGGCTATTCCCCAAAAAACACACGCAATATAATAAATGAAAAACGCCTTAGCCGTATCCGCCGATAAAAGGACCGATAGCTCTCCTGCGGGGACGTTAGGTATAAGTAGAGATGTCATAGTAAATGTCAATAAATAGAACAGCAACACAACTGCATAATAGAGTACTAAAGATATGATTTTGTTTCCAAAATAACGGGCTTTTTGTCTGTGTAGAACTGATACCCGGGGTAAAATGTTGTGTTTCAAATCGTCATAGATCCACAACACTCCCACCAATACAAGTGGAAAAAAGTAGATTGTAGAAAGAATATCTTCCATTGTATAGACAAAAATATGATCAAAGCGTAGCCAATGAAGCAGAATCGTAAAAGATTCCCCTGAAAAGGGAACCTGTGGATCCGGTTCCATTTGATGAAGCTCATTAGCGAATACATAGTGACTAAAGATGAAGGAAAATCCCCTTATCATTGGTATCATTGGCAAAATATAAATTGCTTTTTTCTTTTTTAGACGGATCCATTCGGCCTTCAACAGTTTCATTTCCTTACCCCTTTTGCCAGATGTTCTATCATCCTGTCTAGTGAAGGACATTTATTCTCTATACTGTTAATGATCAAACCACTAGAAATCAATTTATTAACAACCATCTCTTCATTCTGCTTTGAAACAACAATCTCCATTTTTTCCTTCAACACACGGGATTGATTAATGTATGGATTCAGTTCATCCGGAACCATCCGCCCATTGATATGGATATGTACCTGAATGAAAGGGTACAGGCTTTGAGCAATGTCATTAATCTGGATTAATTGTCCTTGATGAAGTAAAAGAATATGATCGGCCAACTTTAATGCTAAATCAAAGTCATGAGAAATCAGTATCACAGTTTTTCCCTGTTCATCATAACAGTTTATCAATTGGAGGAGTTTTTCCTGTGAGTCAAAATCTAGACCATTAAAGGGCTCATCTAAAAATAAAAAGTCTGGATCACCCAGTAAGGATAAAGCGATGCCTAACCTTTTCTTCATACCTAGTGAGTATGTTGAAACTGGCCGATTATCTTGGGGAATATTCCATTCAACAGCTAAGCCCAATATCCTTTGTTTGGAAACCGGCTGTTCCCGGAAATGGTTAAAGTACTCCAAATTTTCAAGCCCTGACAAATGAGGGTAGACTAGCGGCTGATCAAACACAACACCAATTTGTGAAACCGACTCTTGCACTTTTTTATTGTTATATAATACGATTCCTTGATCTGGGGGGAGAATCCCGACCAAAATTTTCATTAATGTAGTCTTCCCCATACCATTCAGGCCGAGAATGACACAAACTCCCTGTTCAATGTGAAGGTCATCAATAGGGAGGAGAACACGATGCTTTCTAAATGATTTGGCTAAATTCTTTATCTGTATCATGATCGACACCTACTGCAGAATTGTCTAGTATTTTTGGCTCAGGAGAATATCACGTCTCCTGAGCCTAATTTTATTGCATAGTATTTGTATATAGAGGGTCTTCAAAATAAACCTATTAATAAATATAAGCAGCATCAGTTGGATTAAGTAGTACTAATACCTTGCCATCAGAGGTTATAGCTGTACCACTTAGTGTAACTGTAATAATACCACTTCGAGAATGACTTTGGTAATGGGTGTTTGTCCAAACAGTACTCATTGGGAAGTTAGTCCCTGATTTCCGGTTTCCGTCAGAGTAGGTAAGTGTCCAAGTAACATTTACCATTGTACCAACGAAAGATCGGGCTCCAAATGAAGCTTGAGATCTTAGTGTACTTACCCGATTTAAATATACCCAGGATTCTCCGGCAGAACCTACTACTGTACCAAGTGTCCCAATATCCTTGTTATTTTTATTTTTATCTTCTATAATCATCGGAGAAACATTGAATTCTTCTGCTGCAGCTTTGTTTAAAGAAAAACCTGAAAGTGTTAAGGCAATAACAAACATTGCAAAAGTTAGAATGCATTTTTTTCTTAACATATCAAACCCTCCTTGATATAATGATTTTATGTAATATTGTTTTGGTGAAGTTCCGTACAAATGTAGTGCTTCTTTACAATTTACTCCCCCTTTCCTTACAAACTGACCCATTCACAAAGAATCTGTATTTTAGGAATTAATAGACTGAACACATGTAGATTCTTTGCAGTGGGTCGTAACTAGTCACCACCGGTTACTCTGCAAATTAGTTTGGTGGTGACTTCAATTACATATTAAAGTAAATTTTGAAATTTTTCACCGTAAATATGTTGCGGAATACCGCCAAATTGTGGCAGTATTCCGCATTTTTTTGTGGCCTGCGTTGAAAATGAATGAAAAAAGGGAATATTTGCCCATTTGGTATAGCAATATTAGTACATATGTAGTAGTATTATGTTTAATAAGGGAATAAATTAGTAAATAAGAACGTTGTGCTGATGAAGGAAATGGAATTGATTTTTAACAAAATGATCACGTCTATTGAAACAGATTTGTCCGTTCCATCACTAAAAAACATGGCCTTGGAGGCACTGAAATACCACCAAAGCCAAAGCAACTTTTCATTCGGCCGTCTAACCCTCATACACCATGACATGTTTGCCAAACGTTCAAAGGAAGTGGTAAAAGCTGCAGCGGCGGTAGAGATTTTGGTTCTTGCTGGCGACATTTTGGATGATGTAGAAGACCAGGATCAGCCAGAAGCACCTTGGACCCAAACCGAGCTACTATATTCCTTGCACTTGGCTATAAGTCTTTTGCTGTTAGGACAAAAAATGATCACGGATCTGAAAATCGAAGAGGAAAGAAAAGTGAAACTGCTGTCCTACGTCTCCTCCAAATTGTTAAACAGTCTGAGTGGACAGCATATAGACTTAACCCACGCGATTGAAACAGAGGAAGATCTCTTATATATGATCAAGCGCAAATCAGGTTCCTTGATATGCTTAGCCTGTATGTTGGGCGCCATTTTGGCAGATGCAGAGGAACACTTCTCTATCATTGAAAATTATGCCCTGAACATGGGCATTGTGGCTCAAATCAAAAACGACCTTCAAGACTTGTATGACTGGGATAGAAAGAGTGACATCAGGTTAAAGAAAATATCGCTGCCAGTATGGTACATGCTTAACGACAAAACTGATAATCTGTTGAAAAGTTATTACTCCGGCCAGCTCGATTACCGTGAGCTGTACGAGAAAAAAGAAACCGTTATCCAGGAGGTGGAACATAAAGGGGCCATCCATTATGCCAGGGTCATGATAGAAATACATAAAGGAAAGGCCTATCAGTATATCGAAAAGTTGAACGTTTCTGCTAAATATAAGTCACTATTAAAAAAATTAATTTAAAAACGTAGAGGTGATGGAGATGCATGAAATCATTCAATTTTTAATACAACATCCTGAGATATTAGAGAAACTGAAAAATGGCTCAACCTGTTTGATTGGATTAAATGAGGAAGAAATCAAGGCAATAATAGAAGTTTTTAGCCAAGAGGGAACTGTAATTAGCAAATATTGGACATGAGTTAGGAGGAAAAGATGAGTGGCAGCTTAAAGGGGAAAGTCATCATTCTCATGATGATCTTCTTTGCCTTGTTCTCTTTGTTTTTAATCGTTAAAAATATCAACCAGCCATTGGTGGGAATCTTTGTCCTAGAAACAAACGATGGTAAAGTGATTGTCAGCGATATTTATAACTTTGGCTGGGCCATGCACCATGATATCAATATCAATGATGTGATTATTGAAGTAGATGGAAAAGATCCGTTATCCCACTTTACGGTCCCTCAATATCAAGAGATTGAGCAAGCTCACACGCTGACCATCCAACGGGGAAGCGAAATTAAGCATTTCATCATCTCACATTCTCCTCAGCTTGCGGAACAGTACCTATTTTATGTGTTTTTACCCACCACCTTTCTGGTTTGTATGCTGGGCCTGAGCCTGTTCCTGTATCGATCCCAGGGGCATGAAAAACGTGTGAGGATACTGATCTATTTCCTTCTGCTCTTGGGCCTTTGTTATTTAAGTGCCAGCTTATCAGCCAAATTAGATGTGCTTGGTCAGCATGTCTTATCTTTAACCTTTTTGCTCACCCCTGTCGTGTTTTTGCATTTTATTTACCTAAACTTTCAGGCTGATCACAAAGTTTGGTTTAATAAAAAACTACTCTTTGCCCTCTATGCAGTCAGTTTGGCTTCCTTTCTAACAACGGTTGTTCATCCTTGGTTAGACATTCATATTGATGACAGGCGATTATTGTTAGCAACGTTTTTGCTTCTCATCGCCATCCTGCTCTTTTTGTTAGGTAAAGGACTTCGTTCTCTCCAGAGAGATCTGAAACAGAAAACAATAAAAGGAATCTTGTGGGCTCTGGGTGTGTCACTGGCTCCTTTTGTCTTCCTGTATGCATTGCCTATGGCTTTAATCGAAAAAAGCATCATCCCCGCCGAGTTGGCTATTGTATTTATTTTTGTGCTTCCTGCCATCTTTTTGTATTTGCTGTGTACCGACCGTTTATTCCAATTACAGTTCACCATTCACCGGCTCAGTTATTATGGCAGTCTTGCCTTCTTCCCAGCGCTAATCGTGACCCTTATTGACTTTTGGTTTATGCAGAATAACAATCAGCTGATTGATATTCTGCAGTTTTTCTTCTTGATTTACGCGGCCTCATGTTTGCTTTTGTTTGTGAAAGCGTACTTAGACCGAAAACTAAGGGCCAAGCTGTTTCCGGAAAAAAAATATTACCAAGAAAGTTTGTACAGAGTGAGTGAACGGCTCAAAAAGCACCATCGCCTGGATCAGGTTGTGGAGAGCATCAAGCACGAGGTAAAAGATGTCATCGGTACAAAAAATATCTTTCATGCGGAATTGGCCAAAGACGGTCATGCTGTCAGTCAACATGGCCACCAAGGAGACACCACATGGCTTGACTTTCTGGAGAAAGTGAGACAGTCACCGTTGCAGATTGGAACGATCCTTCAACATAAACTTTATTTCGCTGTCGTCATAGGCGAGTCTCAACACAGCTACCATTTATTACTAGGTCAGTCTTATGGACCATTAAACGGAGAACAAAAGGACTGGCTGTCCACTATTGCCTATTATACCAGCCTGGTCATCGAAAACTTATTAAAAATGGAAGACATCATGAAAGAATTAGCTGCTATAGCTGAAAAACCCACCTCCCGCTGGGCATCCCGTTTGCTATTCAAATGGTCAGAAAAGGAAAGACAACAATTAGCCATTGACCTGCACGATACGATTCTGCAAGAGTTGTTATTGCTCAAGAGAAAAACAGAAAAGCTTCGTTTACAGTCATCTGACGAATTAACGCAAATGTTCCATGACATCGAAGAACAACTGCTAGACACGATTTATCTTACCAGAGAAACGTGCCATCAATTACGGCCACCCTTCTTGGCAGAAATGGGATTGAAGGAAGCACTTTTACATCTGCAGGAAAAGTTTCAATTGCGTTCTAACATTTTGTTAGAGTTAAACGTTGATAAACTGGCAAACCAATGCCCTCAGGAAGTGGAGCTGGTCCTGTACCGGATTATACAGGAATTATTAAATAACGCCCAAAAACATTCCAAAGCCTCTCACGTCACCCTCTACTTAAGCAGTGATCAAAACCAGATTCAGTTGCATTATGTGGATGACGGCATAGGCATGGATATGGAAAACATCAATGCAATCAAAGGAAACATAGGATTATTTGGCATCAAAGCGCGCGTACTCAGCCTTGATGGAAAGATTGAGTATGAATCTGCACCGGGGCAGGGGTTCACCGTTCATATTCACCTTCCTTACAATGAAAACGAGTGGTCTGGAGGTGGGGAAAAGTGAGGATCCTTGTCGTGGATGACCATAAAGTTGTCGCCGAAGAGACAAAGGCCATAATTAATCAGGAACCTGGACTAACAGCCGATGCGGTCACCTCAAGTCAAGATGCCAAACAACTGATACACACTGGAGCTTATGACATCTATTTGTTAGATTTGCAAATGCCTGGTGTTAATGGAATGGAGTTAACCAGGGAGATCAAAAAAATTCATCCCGAAGCAAAAGTGTTGATTTTGACCGGTCATGAGATTTCTCCCCATTTCAACTATTTGGTTGAAGCAGGTGTGTCAGGTTTTATCAGCAAAACAGCATCCCGACAACAACTGATACGGGCGATCAGATGTGCCATTGATGATGAAGTAGTGCTTCCGCTCAGCCTCTTACCCCAATTGCGGCGGACAGAAATCAAACCAACACAAAAGAACATGGGTGAGATACGCCTGACACAAAAAGAAGAAGAGATCCTTGTCAAAATTGCGCAAGGAAAAAGCAACAGAGCAATTGCTGATGAACTGCTTGTAAGCCAACGAAGCATAGAGAGACATTTAACTGAAATGTTTAGAAAGATGAATGTCAACTCCAGAGCTGAACTCATTGTTAAGGCACGGGAGCTGGGGCTTCTGCCGGAAGCAATCATATAACTAACAGCTTTGTCTGTTTATATCCCCCGCTTCAAAGAAAAAACCCTCAACTGACGGAATAGTGACCCCAAGCCTGTCAGTTTGAGGGTTATATCGTATATATCATTTATTTTTGCAGGGCGCAAATCGGGCCAAAGCAACTAGACACAAACACGTCTACCGTTTAGCAATCTCCTCACGCAACAGTTTATTCACTAATTGCGGGTTGGCTTTGCCTTTGGTCTCTTTCATCACCTGGCCAACCAAATGGCCGATAGCCCGGTCCTTACCGTTTTTAAAGTCTGAAACGGACTGGGGATTGTTTTCAATGACCGCGATGACGATCTTTCTCAGCTCGCCTTCATCTGAGATTTGCACCAGGCCTTTTTCTTTGACAATCGTTTCCGGATCGCCACCCTTTTCCACAAGTTCGGCAAAGACTTTCTTGGCAATTTTGCTGCTGATGGTGCCTTTCTCAATCAAGGCGATCATTTTACCCAATTGATCTGGTTTAAGAGCCGTTTCATCCAGTTCTTTGTGATGGGCGTTCAAATAGCCCAGTACATCGCCCATCATCCAGTTAGCGACCAGCTTGGGATCCTCACAGTATTTGGTGGCTTCTTCAAAGAAATCAGCCAGCGATTTTTGAGAGGTCAAAACACCCGCATCATAGTCAGACAAACCGTATTGTTCCATATAGCGTACTTTCTTGGCATCAGGCAGCTCCGGGAGAGTCGCTTTTATTTTTTCCAGGAGCTCCTGGGTGATCTCCACCTTCACCAGGTCAGGTTCAGGGAAGTAGCGGTAGTCATGGGCTTCTTCTTTGCCGCGCATTTTGACCGTTTCACCTGTCGCTTCGTTCCAGCGGCGGGTCTCCTGTTCAACCTGGCCTCCGGCGCGGATGATTTCTTCCTGGCGGCGGGCTTCATATTCCAGCGCCTTTTGTACCCCGCGGAAAGTGTTCATGTTTTTCAACTCGGTGCGGGTGCCAAATTCTTTTTGGCCGACAGGGCGAATGGAAATGTTGGCATCACAACGCAAGGAGCCCTGCTCCATTTTACAGTCGGAGACTTCGGTATATTGCAGAATGGCCTTCAGTTTTTCCAGATAGGCATAGCCTTCCTCAGGAGAACGGATATCCGGTTCGGAGACAATTTCAATCAGAGGAGTGCCCACCCGGTTATAGTCCACCAGGGAGTAATTCTCACCTGAAACGTGGGTCAGTTTACCGGCGTCTTCTTCTAAGTGCAGCCGTTTGATGCCGATCCGTTTTTTCTGCCCATTCACCTCTATCTCTAGCCAGCCGTTCTTCCCAATGGGCTGGTCATACTGGGAAATTTGATACGCTTTGGGCAAGTCTGGATAAAAATAGTTTTTACGGTCAAACTTGGTTTCGGTGGCAATTTCACAGTTCAACGCCAAAGCCGCTTTAATGGCATACTCCAATGCTTTTTGGTTTAAGACAGGCAATACCCCTGGATGTCCTAAACAAATGGGACATGTATGCGTGTTCGGGGGTGCGCCAAATGAGGTCCGGCAGCCGCAAAAAATCTTGGTTTCCGTTGACAGTTCGGCATGCACTTCCAAGCCAATGACGGTTTCAAACTTCATATTTCAACCCCCCCATTACAGTTGTGGACGTGCTTTGTGATGGTCCGTATGTTGTTCATAGGCATGGGCCACGCGCAAAATGGTCGCTTCATCAAACGCTTTGCCGATAATCTGCAGACCAACTGGCAAGCCTTTTTGATCAAATCCGCACGGGACGCTGATGGCTGGTACGCCGGCCAAGTTCACTGGACAAGTGAGGATGTCCTCCACATACATGGTCAGCGGATCATCAATTTTCTCCCCGATTTTCCAGGCGGTGGTTGGAGTGGTAGGACCGATAATCACATCGTACTTCTCAAACAGCTGCTCAAAATCTTGCTTGATCAGGGTGCGCACTTGCTGTGCTTTTTTATAATAGGCGTCATAATATCCCGAGCTTAACGAATATGTACCCAGCATAATGCGCCGTTTCACTTCGGCACCAAAGCCTTGGCTGCGGGTTTCTTTGTACATCTCGAGTAAATTGTCCGCCTGGTCAGCCCGTACCCCATAGCGCACACCGTCATAACGGGCCAGATTAGAAGAAGCTTCAGATGAAGCAATAATATAATAGGCGGGAATCACGTAGTCGGAATGGGGCAGGGACACTTCTTCCCATGTGGCACCCAGACTTTCCAAGACCTTGAGTGCCTCCAGCACTTTTTCACGCACTTCAGGGTGAATACCCTCGCCAATATATTCTTTGGGTACCGCTATTTTTAACCCGGAGACATCGCCGGTTAAAGCAGACAGATAATCAGGCACATCCACGTTAGCCGAGGTGGAATCATGCTGGTCATAGCCGGCAATCACTTGCAGGACGTAAGCCGCATCTTCCACGTTTTTGGTGATCGGCCCGATTTGATCCAGTGAGGAGGCGTAAGCCACCAAACCGAAGCGGGAAACGCGTCCGTAAGTGGGCTTCAGACCCACTACACCGCAAAAGGCAGCAGGCTGGCGGATGGATCCTCCCGTATCGGAACCGAGGGCAAAGAAAACTTCACCCGCTGCCACACTGGCCGCTGAACCGCCGCTGGAGCCGCCTGGCACATGGTCAGTGTTCCACGGGTTGCGCACCGCCCTAAAGGCAGAGTTTTCATTGGATGAACCCATGGCAAACTCGTCCATGTTCATCTTGCCCACCATGACAGCCTGGGCCTCATTCAGCTTGTCCACGACCGTGGCATTGTACACAGGGACAAAGTTGGCCAAGATTTTGCTGGCACAGGTGGTTTTGACCCCCCTGGTAGAGATATTATCCTTGATTCCCACGGGCAAGCCAAACAAGAGACCAGTTTCGTCTGTATTTGATAAGTTGTCCAGCTCTTCAGCTTTGGCCCGTGCTCCTTCTTCGTCAAGGGTAATAAAAGCGTTAAGCTGGCTGTCTACTTCCTTAATCCGTTTGAATGACTCATCGACAAGCTCGCTGACACTCAGCTGCTTGCGGCGTAATTGCTCATGAATCTCCTGAATTCGCAGATCAAAAACGGACATCGTCTTCCCCCTCTCTATTCTTCCAAGACGCTTGGCACTTTCACCTGTCCATCTTGATGTTCAGCCGTATTTTGCAGCGCTTCTTCAACCGGCAAGGATTCATGGGGCACATCATCTCTCATCACATTGACAAGCGGCAGGACATGGCTGGTCGGTTCCACGTTCTCCGTATCCAACTCGTTTAACTTTTGGGCAAAATTAAGAATACTGTCCAGCTGTTTAGTAAACTGCTCCTTCTCTTCTTCCGTCAAATTTAACCGGGCCAAGTGGGCCACATGCTCCACTTCTTGTTTGCTAATCGTGCTCATTGCTACACCCCCAGGAAGTTTGTCCATAAACATGATAATAACAGAGAAAATAGGCAGATTCAAGCAAACGGCGAGCCTCTGAAGCTGTATTTCCCGGCAGGTAAACATCGGCAGTTGCCTAAAATGAAACAAGGGAGCATGACGCTCCCTTTTACACTTCTTCCAGCACAATGGCCCGGTGCCCGGCTGAACATGTTTGGCCTGACAAGCCTAACGCTTGACGTGCATCACTGGTTCACGACCAGGCGGCCGGCTAAAGAACGCTTTTTGTTCATTGACGCTGCCAATGTAAATATTTAAATAGATATCCTCAGGGAATGTTTCCATCGCTTCCGACCCCACATACTGTGTGAGCTGAATCACTTCGGCAATGCTGGCAAATTCCGTGGTTATATCCAGGTTAAGCTCAACCAGCTCTTCATTGACAAACCGGCCAGTCCCCACGACACCCACATAGCGGGGAAAGAAATCCTGAATGCGTCTAACATAACCGCTAAAGTCACTGGATAACTCGCTGTTCAAGCGATTCAACTCGGGGGATGGAAACAGGAGATAAACTTCATCAATGGTCCGCCATTCAGATACCTCTTGAGCATTGGGCTTTACATAGCCCACTGACAAGAAGTTTCCCGGCCGGTAGGACTGTCTTTCCTCCAGCTGATACAACGCTATGACAATAGGAGCATCTTGTACTTTGGCCCGTAATCGCTGGGCGAGTTCATCCGCGATCTCAAACCCATAATTGCGCAATTGATCGGCCGTGTAATATAATGTTTGTTCCGTTCCATCCTCCAGTTTGCTCTCATATGTGGAAGCCAGCGACACACCAATGACCACCCCTTGCAAATCTTGGCCGTTCAGAGCCAGATAGTTGTGTTCCAAAATATGTTGCAAAACAGGGCTGGGGGCATCGGCAGGATTGAGACTCTCAGGTCCATCTTTACTTAGCCACGCTTCCCCCTCAGTGCGGGAAATCAGTTGTCCCCCCACAAACAAATGGTTATCAGGGGGAAAGAATTCTTTGGCGATTTCAATGAGTCCCTGCTCCAAACGGTCCCGGTCCAGCCGGAACCCTTGCAGCCGATCATTTAGTAAATTGGCTGTCGGGCTCTCCTGCATGGGGGATACCCCGGCGTAATGGGTCTCTTCAATTTGGACAGTCGGGGTCACCCGCTGCGCCTGTTCAGCAGGATCGTCCGGTTCGGTAATCTCTTCCTGCTCCTGGTTTGGCAAACAACCACCTAAAGCAACAAGAAGCATCATTAGGAGCACGATCCCTATTAAGGCCCTTAATCTCAACATGTTCACCGCTCTCCCTTCTTACTTCATTCCCTCACTTTATTGGGCAGATAAAAGACTAGGATGAAACTGGCCAGAGCAAAAAGAGACACGCTCCAATACACATCATTCAGGGCAATGGTCAAGCCGGATTGCAACACGGCAATGCTCTCCGGTGACAGAGCTTCAGTTGCTTCCGGGTTCAACAACACACTGGTAAAATTAATATCCATCGCAGGCAGCGCTTCAGCCGCTTCTTGCATTTCCAGATAGCGAATCATGCGGCTGTTCAGTATCCCCCCGAGCAAGGCCGCCCCGATCGTACTGCCCAACAGTCTCATAAACATGTTGGCTGAAGTGGCGACTCCCCTTGTTTTCCAGTTGACATGGCTTTGTACAGAAACAATGAAAGTCGTGGTCGTAAAACCCATACCCAAACCAATGAAGAACGAGCCTGCTCCAGCCCATAGCGGCCCCTTATCTGGGTCAAGCAAAACAAACAGCACCGAACCGACCATTAACGCCAGGCCTCCCAGCACAGCGGTGTTGCGGAATCCGATCTTAAGCACCAGCCGTCCGGCCAGGGTCGAGGCAAGGGGCCAGCCAACCGACATCACCGTCAAACTGAGTCCGGCCACCGTAGGAGATTGTTCCATTACCCCCTGCACATAGGTCGGCAAGAATGTTGATACACCAATAAGAACGACGCCTGTGGTCAGGGCGCCTGTGTTGGCAGTGACCAGCAAGCGGTCTTTCCACAGCACAAGCGGCATCAGCGGTTCGGGAGCCCGCTTTTCGTAATAGAAAAAAGCAATGAACCCGGCCACAGATACGGCCAATAAAACCAATACAGGCACAGACGTCCAGGGCCAGGAAACACCGCCCTGAATAAACACAATCATCAGGGCTGATACAGAAACCAACAACAGCATGGCCCCGGTATAATCAATGGCTTGTTGCTTCTGTTCCACTTTTTCCTGAAAAAAGAACAGCACGCCCCCCAAAGCAAGAAGCCCTAAAGGGATGTTGATCCAGAACACCCAGGACCAATCCATGTACTGGACAAAAATGCCGCCTAATAAAGGCCCCAATACTGAGGAAATCCCCCAAACACTGGCCAGGTAACCTTGGATTTTGGCCCGTTCCTCCAAGGTATACATATCCCCCACAATCGTCGTGGCAATCGGTTGCACTGCTCCAGCTCCGAAACCCTGGATAAAACGGTAGATAATCAGCGCCAGCATGGAATGGGCGAAGCCGCACAGCAATGAACCAATCATGAACACCACGATCCCAAACGTGAAAACCGGCTTTCGGCCAAACAAATCGGCCAGCTTGCCATAAATGGGAACAGTAACCGCTTGAATCAGCAAATAAGAAGAAAAAACCCAAGTAAACAGTGAAAAACCGCCCAAATCCCCAACAATACTGGGCATGGCGGTGGCCACGATCAAGGCATTAATCGCCACCATAAACATGGCAAAAATAATGGAAATCAGGACCAAATGACGTTTGTTTTGCTGTGAAACATCTGGTACTTGCTCCGCTTGGTCTCCCTTCTGAGACGAACGTTCTTGGGCCACGCTTCTCTCTCCTCACAGAACATACCCGTTTTTATTTTAACAGAGCTAGATTCACTCAGGCATATCTCCATTTTAAATGAAAAAGGGCTCTTCCAAAAGAGTCAGAACTTGTTTTGGAAGAGCCTTTTGATCCTTATTCCATTAATACTTTAAAATATTAAAGCGTTACAGCTGGAAAGCCATCCAGATAAAGACAATGGCGATGAAAATAGGAACAGGGATCCGTAAAATCCACAGGAAGGCATTGGCCAGCGGCGTGTCACCCAGGTCAGATTCCTTGTAAATCTCCTCCTTACTCCAGGCCCAGCCCACAAACAGGGCAATGATAAGACCGCCCAGCGGCAACATAATATTTCCGGAAATGTAGTCCAGAGAGTCCAATATATCACGTTCCCCCAATGGCGTGAAGCCGGAAAGAACCCCAATGCCGAGGGAAGAAGGAATTCCCAGCAGGAAGATGATCGTACCAATCAATAAAGTGGTGGTCCGGCGGTCTATGGACAACTTACGGATAAAGTAAGCCACTGCAACCTCCAGCAATGAAAGGGCAGAGGACAAGGCAGCTGACGTGAGCAGGAAGAAAAACAAAATACCAACGATAATGCCAAATCCGCCAATGCTTTCAAAAATTTCTGGCAGCGTGATAAAGACCAGTCCAGGTCCGGCGTTGGGCTCTCCACCGAAGGCAAACACAGCTGGGAAAATCATGACGCCTGCAAAAATGGCAAACAAAGTATCAAATCCGATGATTGTACCTGCTGAACCGGGCAGTTTGTGATGTTGCTCCAAGTAACTGCTGTAGGTGATCATGGCGCCCATGCCCAGGCTTAAGGAGAAAAACGCTTGCCCCATGGCGGCTAAATAGACGCTTGGTTCAGTAAACGCACTCCAATCCGGGCTGAATAAAAAGGCTAATCCTTCCCGGGCACCTCCCAGCGTCAAGCTATAGAGGGCCAGTAAAACTACCAGAATCGCCAGGGCTGGCATGAGAATGTTATTGGCTTTTTCAATCCCCTTTTTAACCCCAAATATAACGATACCAATGGTAATGGCCATAAAGATCGCTTGCCAAATAATCGGTTCCACAGGGTCGGTAATAAAGTTGACAAAATATCCAGCATAACCATCTTCACCGGCTGGAGTGCTCCACAATCCACCCGTTAAGTAGGAGAAGAAGTATTTGAGTGACCAGCCGGCAATCACACCATAGAAGGACAAAATAATAAATGCTGCAGCAACACCTAATCCACCGGCAATAAACCAAGGTTTTCCGGGAGCCAGTTTTTGAAAAGATCCAACAGCATCGCTTTGCCCGCGCCGCCCAATCATAAATTCAGCCATCATAACAGGAAAACCAATGAAAATGACGCATAACACATAAATAATCAAAAAAGCGGCGCCGCCGTTTTCCCCTGCGACATAGGAGAACCGCCAAATGTTACCCAACCCGACGGCTGAACCAGCTGCTGCAAGGATAAACCCCCATCGTGTCGCCCAATGTTCACGATTGTTCACCATGCTTTTTCCTCCTTTTTCAGATTATTATGATAAACAAATGCACATGACTATTAAATTAAAAAGCATGCACATTTGTTTATACCCATGATATACGACACTCTAAATAAATATTCCTTCTTTTTTGCGAATTTCGTTTTTTCTATATTATTTCTAAGCCCTCTGTACACAGCTTGTGCACTGAGGGCTTACTCTATGGAGTTAGTTTATTAGTTTACAGTTGCGAGGCCATCCAGATAAAGACAATGGCAATAAAGATAGGCACCGGAATGCGTAAAAGCCAAAAGAATGCCCGGCCAAGGCTGGTATCACCCAAATCGGATTGCTTCAGGATCTCGGTGCGGCTCCAAGCCCAGCCGACAAACAAGACCGTAATGAGACCGGCCAAAGGCAACATAATGTTGCCAGAAATGTAATCTAGGGAATCCAGAATATCCCGTCCCGGTAGTGGCGTAATGCCAGATAACACACCCATACCTAAAGAAGAGGGAATACCACCTAAAAAGACCAGGATGCCAACCATCCAAGTGGCTGCTTTTCGACTCAGGTTAAACCTGCGCATCACATAAGCCACAGGTGCTTCAAGCAGGGAGATGGCCGAAGATAATGCGGCTGACGTAAACAGGAAGAAGAACAGCAGGCCGACAATAACGCCGAATCCCCCGATGCTTTCGAAAATACCGGGCAAAGTAATAAACACCAGTCCAGGCCCAGCATTTGCCTCTCCTCCAAAAGCAAAGACAGCAGGGAAAATCATGATACCGGCAATGATGGCAAACAACGTGTCAAAACCGATAATCATACCGGCAGCACCCGGCAATTTATGCTGTTCAGCCAAATAGCTGCTGTAGGTAATCATCACACCCATGCCCAAACTTAAGGAGAAGAAAGCTTGTCCCATAGCTGCCAGATACACCCCAGGCTCCGTCAAGGCGCTCCAATCCGGAGCAAACAGGAAAGCTAACCCTTGCCGGGCCCCGCCCAGTGTCAAGCTGTAAGCAGCGAGCAACACCACCAAAACAGCCAGTGTTGGCATGAGCAACTTATTCGCTTTTTCAATTCCCTTTTTAATGCCCAAAACCACAATGCCGATGGTCAAGGCCATAAAGATGGCTTGCCAAATAACCGGTTCCACAGGGTCGGTAATAAAATTGGTGAAGTAACCAGCAAAACCATCTTCTACAGCGGGGGGATCCCACAGCCCGCCCGTCAGATAAGCCACAAAATATTTTAAGGACCAGCCGGCAATGACACCGTAGAAGGTCAAAATAATAAACGCTGCGGCTACAGCAATCCCGCCCCCGATAAACCAGGGCTTCCCGGGTGCCAGTTTAGTAAAGGACTCAACCGCATCACTTTGCGCGCGGCGCCCCAGCATAAATTCAGCCATCATAACCGGAAAGCCAATCAGCAGCACACACAATACGTAAACGAGTAAAAATGCGGCTCCCCCGTTTTCCCCAGCAACATAAGAAAAACGCCAAATGTTGCCGAGACCAACCGCAGATCCCACGGCGGCCAACATAAACCCCCAGCGTGACGCCCACTGTTCACGATGTTGTCCCATACCTATCCTCCTTTTTTTCGTTACATTTAGTATGATGCTTGCTTTTTTTGTGGCGTATACTGAATAAACAGGGGACAATTTGACATTTTTGTTTTGTTTGTTAATTTGGTATATTTACATTGTTCATATCCTTTACAAAAAATATCTGCTGTTTAAATATATAACAATAGGACTAAAAGATCAAGAGATTTTTCTCAATTTTGTCGTTTCGTGACGAAACATGTGGCCGGGGAGACCGCCAATCTCCCCTTTACTGACCAGATCGGGCCGGGTCCACAATGGACAAAATGGCAGGACCAAGCGCTTCCAGCACATCGGTTGGCAGGACACTGTACCTTGATTTTTCCGCGGCACAGCGTTCTGCTGCCAAGGCATGAATATAAACACTCGCAATGACAGCTTGCTCGGGTGCAGCACCCTGGGCAACAAAAGCAGCGATGATTCCAGACAAAATATCTCCCGATCCGCCTTTAGCCAAAGCATCATGACCGAGTGGATTAATCCATACCTTCCCTTCCGGTGTAGCCAGTACAGTGCGGTGCCCTTTAAGCACCAAAAACACGCCGTGCTCCTGGGCAAAACGTTGGGCAATCCCCAGCCGGTCACTTTCCACTTCTCCGACCGTGGTACCCAGCAACCGGGCCATTTCTCCTGGATGAGGAGTCAAGATCACGGGACGGTCCCTTTTTGGCAGCAGACGCAGCAGACTGAGATGGGATTTGAGCATCGCCAAGCCATCTGCATCCACCACAACGGGCATGTGGGCCAGTTTTAACAGCCGGGCAAGCCACTCACTTCCTCCCGGCCAGCGCCCCAATCCCGGCCCCACGACCAGTGTGTCGTATGTCTCCAACTTATTTTCCAGCACTTGAAGTGCATCCTGTGCTAAGTAACCATTTTCCGTTGGCAGAGGCAAGAAAATGGTGGCCGGTGATTGGGCAGCCAGCTGGGGATAAATGATGTCCGGCACGGCCAGTGTAACCAGTCCTGCTCCACTGTTTAAAGCTGCCTGGGCAGCAAAGAGGGGAGCCCCAACATAAGCAGATGAACCCCCGATGACCAGTGCATGCCCAAAGCTTCCCTTGTGACCATGAGACTTCCTCCGGGGCAAGGCCTCATGAACATCGTCATCCGTAATGAGCAAAGGGACATTGAGGTGCAAGGTTTCTGCCAGTGACGGCGGCACAGAAATGTCAACAGCTTTCCACTCCCCAATGTATTGAGGGCCATCCTGTAAGAAAAAACCTTTTTTAGGGCAGACAAAGGTGATGGTGTGCGTGGCCCTAACAGCCTCTCCTTGCACCTTGCCTGTCTCGGCGCACAATCCTGAGGGAAGATCAACAGCGACAACTGTTTTGTCCTGCCTATGGCGGTTTAACCAGCCAATGACTTCCCTGTAAGGGGAACGAACCTCTCCCTTGATTCCTGTGCCCAACATCGCATCAACAATAACCGGGGCCGGCTCTAACAGGATAAACAGTTCTTCAAGTGAAGCATCTTGCACCGACCAGAAGGGTAAATTCCGCCTGCGGTACACCTCGTAATGCACTTTAGCATCCCCTGCCAGCTTCTCCGGGGCTGCCAACAGGCACAGTTTGACCTTATACCCCAAGTCGGACAACCTTCTGGCTACGACAAACCCGTCTCCCCCATTATGACCATGGCCGGCCAGGATCATGATGGGATACCTTGTCCCGTTGTCCCCTTTTTCAGCCACAAGGCGGACGATCTCTTCTGTGACCCTGGCTCCCGCATTTTCCATCAACACCACTCCAGGTAAACCAAGCTGTTCAATCGTATAGCGGTCCATCTTGCGCATATCATCCTGACCAAGCACATACATGCTTATTTCCCCCTTGCCAAATGGTCTTTAAGCACATCGCGTCCTTCTTGAACAGCCGGAAAATGGCCGGGATGAAGCAAAGCCGCCAATTTTTGCAGGCCGGTCAACAGGCGGGGCGAGGGGCGGCAAAATAGCGGTTCGTCCAGCACAAGAATGCGCTTTTCGCGGACAGCCGGCATTTCCGTCCAGCCCGGTCTCGTCCGAACCAGTTCCGGTTTGATGCGCCGTTTCTCCACCCCTACCCAAGCCAGGCAAATATAGTCGGGATTGCGTCTTATAACCTCATCCCAGTCCGTTTGCACACTAGCCTGGGGCATATCGTCAAACACATTCCTCGCTCCGGCCAGTTCACTGATCTCCGTCAGCCAATTTGTTTTTCCTGGTGTAAATACCGGCTTGGGCCACCATTCCCAATACAATGCCGGCCAGTACTGCACCCTTTGGCTTAGCTTGCGGTATGCTTCCAATACCCTTTGATAAGCATGATAGACCTTGTGCGCTTCTTGCTCCCGATGTGTATGTTTCCCCAATTCCAAGATATCCTGACCGATCTCTTCCAAACTGTTGGGGTTGAGCACAATATAAGGCAGCTGACGAGCCTTGAGGGCCTCTATATTTTTTTCCATCCCCGGCACACTTAAGGAGGCCACCACCAGGTCAGGTTTCAACTTTTCAACCGCATCCATATCGATGTTCAAATCAGGGCCAAGGCGCGGTAAGTGGTGAACCTCTTCAGGCCAATCGGAATAATTGTCCACACCGACGATGTCGCTCTCCAATCCCAGATACCCTAACAACTCGGTGTTACTGGGGCAGATGGACACGATACGCATACCAGCGTCACTCCCTTTAGTGTTTAATTCTATCATAGCACAAACGGCCCCCGCCCAAGCCGGCACATCCATACATAAGCCAACCATGAGAAAATCAGCGTTTTGTCATCAAATTGTCATTAGACTGACAATTGATGGCTATGTTTTCCCTGCCTGTGTGTTAAAATAGGATTAGAAGGTTTATAAACAGGTTATTTTAAATGGTGTGATGAATTATTTCGCAAAAGGAGGTATGAACATGGATGAAAAGAGAAAAGCATTAATTGATGGCTTAAATGAAGACTTGGCTAACGAGTATGCCGCCATCATTATGTACAACCACTATGCAGCCAATGTGCAGGGACTGGCCGGCCAAGTATTAAAGCCCTTCTTCCAAGGTGAGGTGACTGACGAAATTGGCCACGCCCAATTCCTGGCTGAAAAAATCGTCTATCTGGGCGGTACGCCCACGGTTGAACCCAAACCGGTCAAACACACCACCGATGTCAAACAGATGCTCGAAAACACGCTGCAAGCCGAAATTGATACCATCAAACGTTACACCCAGCGGGTGGAACAAGCCGAAGCCGCCGGTGAAATCGGACTTAAAATTGAGCTGGAAGACCTGATAGCCGATGAAACCAGACATAAGATAGAAATCGAGCGCCTGCTCCGTGACCCCTTGCTAAAATAAATTAAATCTGACTCTACTTCTTCCCATCTCAACAGTGGCTCACCTCCGGTCATATGACACAACCGGGGGTGAGTTTTTGTGTATAATATAACAGATAAAGAAATCATGACAACAAAAACAGAGGGAGAGGACCATACTTGTCTCATGAATATCCACAAAGCTGGCGGGCTGGTTTAGGACTAATCTTATTTGTGACTGCCTTGATCTATTTAGTTGAGGCATTCCGCCCTTCTGCTCTGCTGGCTTTGATTTACAGCAGCCTGGCCGGTCTCCTCCTCGCAGCCGCCTTATGGGTTGTCAGATGGGGCAACCGAATAGCCGCCCTGCTTCTGATTGTGGCTGGGACCCTCATTTTTTGGCACCACGCTCCAGAGTGGGAGACCATGGTTCTCAGTTTGGGCCGCAACCTGAACCTGTTAACGTTGTTCCTTTTGGTCCCTTATTTTGGCATTATCATGTCAGTCGGCGGGTATTTAACCGCCTTGAAACATTATATTCAGCACTGCGAAAAGCAGCACAAACCCCATCCCTACCGCCTCAGTACACTGCTTACGGCTGGTATGGGCGTCATTCTTAATTTGGGAACACTGCCCATTACCTACCGCATTGCGGAGGAGAGTTTTTCCGGTTTTACCCGTAAAAAAATGGGCATGGTACTTCTGCGCGCGTTCGGTTTTTGCATGCTTTGGTCACCCTACTTTGTCAACGTAGGACTGGTACTGGTGTTGTTTGATGTTTCCTGGACGTCCATCGCCGCCCCTGGATTGATCATGGCTGTGGTGTACATGATCATGGACTTTATTTTTTTTCGCCGGCTGCACTTTGATCATGACCAACCCGTATACAGACAAAGACAGCCAGCCCCTGACAACAGCCGCTCAGGACGTACAATCGCTGCCTTAAGCTGTTGGATGCTGGCATTATTAAGCTTGTCTTTTACCCTAGATATACTGCTGGAGGTCAGCATGTTAACCATTGTTTCTGTTTTGGCCCTTACTTTTCCCCTTTTCTGGGCTCTTGCTATCGGTTCAGTGCGGGAATATATCCAAACGATTGTTCAGGATGTGTGCCATGCCTTTGAACGCTTGAGAAACGAGCTGGCCATCTTTATTAGCGCCGGCTATTTTGGTGTGTCCCTCTCTTATACTGATCTGGGTGACAGTGTATCACAGCTGATTCTGGCCCTGTCGTTTGAATCGGTCTATATGATGTCGGTCATCATTATCGTGCTGACAGTACTCCTGGCCTTGGCAGGGGTCCATCCGGTTATTGTCGTCATCGGTATCGGCAGCGCCCTCAAACCGGAATTGTTTGGCACGAGTCCCGGTTTTATGGCTGTTTTACTTGTAACGGCTTGGACGCTGGCTACACAGCTTTCCCCTTTTTCAGGATCGGTGCTGATGACAGCCGGATTAACCGGCGTTTCCCCCTGGCTGATTGTCAAGAAGAATGCCTTGTTCGTCTTGGCTTTAATCGTTGTTTTGCCTTTTATCTTGTATCTCTTGTGGCAAATGAATTTGGTTTGATGCAAATAAAGCTTCGTTGTTTTCAATATTAAAGCCAGTCTCCCTTCACGGTGAGACTGGCTTCGTTTAGTGTCTGCTAACGGGGTCATTCTTCCCTTACTTGGCAGCCACGTCACCATTTAATACTTTTTCCAACAATGATGTGTCAACCAATCCGTCCAGGTTGGGTTCGGTGTCAATAAAGCCTAAGCGGTGGGACGACTCTGCCCATTCCTGCAACGCATCGGCATGGGTTTCGTAAGTGACGACCATGCGTTCCCATGCTTTGTCCAGCACGTTTTCAGGCAGACGCTCCTGGGTTAAAGCATAGATACGGTCATTGACTAACTCCAGGGTTTGATCTTTATTGGCCTGGGCAAACTGGACGCTTTTAATATGGGCGCGCAACACTTTTTCCACCACTTCTGGATGTTTCTCCACAAACGCTTTCGTGCTGACTAACACCACACTGGACAATGTGGTGCCCCACTCTACTTCATCCCACTCGACCACGACATGGGCCAGGCCTTCCTCAACCAGGTAGGTCCCCCACGGTTCCGGTGCAGCATAGGCATCTACCTGGCCGGCCTCAAACAGGCTGGCCACACTGGCTGGCGGAATGCGGGGCTGGTGCTCCACATTGCCACCCACCCGGTTAGATTTTAAACCCTTTTCCAACAGCATTTCTTCCAACTGGACGTTATGGGTGCAGCCATTTCCCGGAGTGCCAAAACTTTTACCTGCAAAATCTTCCAGCGTGCGAATGCCGGAATCTTTGTGGGCCACAATCAGCGTGGCGCCATTAGCAGCAGAGGAGAGAATGACCACATCCCCTCCGCCGAGGAAGTAGTTAATGGCCGGACCAGGCCCAACATAACCAATATCAAGCTCCCCAGCATCCAGGGCGTTGATAAAGTCATTGCCGTTCGGAAAATGGACAAACTCCGGCTCGATGTCACCCAATTCTTCTTTAAAGAACCCTTTCTCGATGCCCACAATGGCTGCCGCATGGTCCAAATTGGGAAAGTAACCAATGCGGATTTGCTCCACTTCGCCACTGCCGGTTTCAGATGAGCCACAGCCCACTAATCCCACACTGACGATTAAGATGAATATGATTGGCAAAAGCCATCTGCGCATATGCACTCTCTCCTTTCGATACAAGATTCGTGAGGATCTAAGTGGCGGGAACGTTCAAACTCTCTCCAGCCCCCAACGGGTGAGTACGCGCTGCTCCACGCGCTGGAAAACCAGCTGGTCCATAATGATGCCCATCACAGAAATGATCACCATGATAGCCACAACCAGATTCATATTGAAGAAATCAGCAGCAAACAGCAAGGTACTGCCCAGACCGCCGGTAGCCAAGAGCTCGGCGGCAATCAAGGCTCGCCAGTTAAACGCCCAAGCCAATCGGGCCCCGGTCAAGGCGTAAGGAATGGAAGCGGGAAAAGTGACTTTGCGGAACAGTTCAAACCCCGAATACCCCATCGTTCTGGCCGCCCGTAACAACAGCGGCTGCACGTTCTTAAAGCCCATGCGTGTATTCAGCGCCATGGACCAGGTGCCGCCGAGGACAATGATAAAAATGATAGCCATATCATTGCGGCCAAACCAAATCATGGCTAGCGGCAGCCAAACGATGCTGGGAACACTCTGCAGGGCAATGATCAGCGAGCCCAGCGTGTCATCCACCGCTTTATACCGGGCCAGCAAGATCCCTAACACTGTGCCAATCACCAGTGCCAAGGCAAAACCGGTGAACAGGCGTTTAAGACTGGTAAAGATGGCATACAATAAGATTTTGTGTTCCCCGAAAAAGCCGATATAGAGCTGCTCTAAAACCCCCATCAAATCGGGAAAAGACCGGGTGGGCATCCATTCAAAGTGCAAGTTTAATCTATATGTGACTTCCCATATCACGATGAGTGCCATAAAGAAGAGCAGCTTTCTGAGAATTGTAGTCATCCCCCATCTCCTCTCTCATCACCTTTTCGATCTCTACCCCCAACAGTTCCATAATTTGCTCTTCAAGCTCAGCCACCTGGGGGTCAGTTCCCTGCCGGGGACGGGGCAGATTCACTTCAAATTCTTTAATGATCCGGCCGGGGCGCGTGCCCATCAGCACAATGCGATCTGAAAGCTGGACCGCTTCGCGGATATTATGGGTCACGAACACAATCGTTTTCTTGGTATGCATCCAAATATAGGTAAGCTCCCGGTGCAGCATCATTCTGGTTTGTTCATCCAAGGCCCCGAACGGTTCATCCATCAACAGCACCTGTGGATTCATGGCCAAAGCCCGGGCGATGGCGACCCGCTGACGCATGCCTCCGGACAATTCGTGAGGATACGAATGGATAAATTTACTCAAATGGACCAGTTTCAGATGCTCCAGCGCAATCTTCTTCTGCTCTTCTTTAGGCCGTCCTTTTAAGGCAAACATGACATTTTCAAGCACATTGAGCCACGGCATCAACGCCGGCTCTTGAAAGACCACTCCCCGTTCAGGCCCGGGGCCTTCCACCTTCTTCCCGTCCAAAACCACCTCTCCCGCAGTGGCTTGTTCCAAACCTGCAATAATATTAAGCAAGGTTGATTTTCCACACCCGGAAGGCCCCAGTAAAGAGACAAACTGACCCGTTTTAACGATCAGGTTTATATTGTCAAGCGCTTGAAATGGCTGATCCTGTTTATAAAAGGTTTTACTCACTCCCTTGATTTGTAAGGCCACTCTGACACCTCCGATCCATTCCCTTTCAGCCGCCTGAAGGGCTGGTTGCCAAACACAAAGCTGGAAGTAAATATATAATTCATATAAATATAATCTGAATTTATAGATATGCTTCATTATAAACCGGTCCGTTTATCTCGTCAATAACGGAAGCATTCGAACTGGCGGTTAAGGAAGAATATAGAAAAGCGGACCCTGTACCATGACTCACCTGCTCCAGGTTAGGGTCCGCTTTATTTTATATTTTTTATTTGTTTCTGGGGCTATCTCATCCATGTCGTATTACATCCCCAGCCGTTTCATCAATTCTGCTTCATCAATCACTTCAATATTCAGTTGCTTAGCCTTTTCCAGTTTGGAGCCCGCTTTTTCGCCGGCAATCACCAGATCGGTATTTTTGGATACGCTGCCAGTGACTTTAGCCCCTAATGCTTCCAGTTTCTCTTTGGCCTCTTCTCTGGTCATCTGCTCCAATTTTCCGGTCAGGACAATGGTTTTGCCGGCAAACGGCGATTCGTTTTCCTCAGCCTGAACCGGTTTGGGCCCCTTATAGGTCATATTAACGCCGGCCTGTTTCAACCGGTTAATTGTCTCATGAACCTCCGGTTTGGCAAAATACTCCACAATGCTTTGGGCCATTTTGGGCCCGATTTCATCGATGGCCTCCAATTCATCCTGAGTCGCCTGCATCAGCCTGTCCATTGTTTCAAAATGCTGGGCCAGGAGTTTGGCTGCTTTAGCCCCCACAAAGCGAATCCCCAGTCCAAACAGCAATTTCTCCAGTGAATTTTGTTTGCTGTTGTTAATGGCCTTTAAAAGGTTTTCGACCGATTTTTCCCCCATGCGTTCCAGGGGCAATAAGTCTGCTTTAGTCAGGTCATACAAATCGGCCACATCACGAATCAGCCCGTGTTCATACAGTTGGTTTATAATCCGTTCACCCAAACCTTCAATGTTCATAGCCTGCCGGGATACAAAGTGGATCAGCCCTTCTTTGATCTGGGCCGGGCACTGGGGATTGATGCAGCGGACAGCCACTTCCCCGTCCAGCCGGACCAGTTCACTTCCACACTCGGGGCAAGACTCAGGCATATGGTACACTTGTTCCGCTCCGGTCCGTTTTTCTTTAAGGGAACGAACCACTTCAGGTATAATGTCTCCCGCTTTTTTGACGACGACATGATCACCGATGCGAATATCTTTTTCATGGATCAAATCCTCATTGTGCAAGGAAGCGCGCTTGACAATTGTGCCAGCCAAAGTGACCGGTTCCAGAAGGGCCGTTGGGGTTACCGCCCCTGTCCGGCCTACGTTCACTTCAATCCCTTTTAAAATGGTGACCGCTTCTTCAGCGGGAAACTTGTAGGCAATGGCCCAACGGGGGCTTTTAGCCGTTGTGCCCAGTTTTTGCTGCTGATCATAGCGGTTCACTTTGATGACAATGCCATCAATTTCATAGGGCAGCTTGGCCCGGTTCTCGGTCCAATGCTGGATAAAGTCCAGCATCTCTTCTACCGTTTTGACTACGGTCCGCTCTTTGTTTGTTTTCAATCCCAACCGTTCCAGAACAGCTAAACCTTCGCTATGGGACTCAACGTTGATTCCTTTAATCTGGGCGATCCCATACAGGAAGATATCCAGCTTCCGTTCCGCAGCAATCTTGGGGTCCAGCTGGCGCAAGGAACCGGCCGCTGAGTTGCGGGGATTGGCAAACAGCTCCAGCCCCTGTTCAGCCCGCAGTTTGTTAATCCGTTCAAATTCCGCTTTAGGCATATACGCCTCGCCCCGCACTTCTAAATCAACCGGTTCTTTCAACCTAAGGGGGATGGAACGGATCGTCTTCAAGTTTTGGGTGATATCTTCCCCTGTGGTGCCGTCTCCCCGGGTAGCCCCGCGCACAAACTGGCCGTTTTCATAGCGCAGGGAAACAGCCAAGCCGTCAATTTTCAGCTCACACACATACTCCACTTCTTCACCAGGGGCAAGCCCTTGCCGCACCCGGCGGTCAAAATCACGCAAGTCCTGTTCGCTAAAAGCATTGGCCAGGCTAAGCATGGGAATTTCATGCTCCACTTTTACAAAGTAGGGGAGCGGCTCGCCCCCAACCCGCTCTGAAGGGGAGTTAGGTTTTTTTAACTCAGGAAACTGTTCTTCCAGTTTGATTAACTCTTGCATTAAAGCATCATATTCCTGGTCAGAAATGAGGGGATCGTCCAGTACAAAGTAGTGATAGTTATGGGTTTCAATCTGTTCGTACAATTCTTCAAGGCGTTTTTGAGCCGCTTCTTTGTTCACTCGTCATCCCTCTTTTCCAGTTTGGAAATAGGTGCAAAGGTGGCCAGCAACCGCTTAAGACCAACGGGGGGCGAAAAGGCGATGGTCAATTCCAGGTCATCCCCCTCCCCTTTAAGGCTGACGATGGTGCCCACACCCCATTTGGCATGCTGCACTTTTTCACCCACCTGCCAGCTGAGTGTGCTGGCCTGGGAACGGTCCGGGCTCAACCGCCTGCCACTTGACCGTCCGGGGGTCTTGCGGCCAGTTGAGGTTAAGCGCAATGGCGCTTTTTCCTCCCCATGCACAGGTTCCAACAGATGGTCGGGAATCTCCTCGATAAAACAGGATTCAGGATTCATCACCGTTTGCCCAAATATGGTCCGCATCTTGGCATTGGTCAGATACAGCTCCTCCTCAGCCCGGGTGATACCCACATAGGCGAGGCGGCGCTCTTCTTCCAGCTCTTCCTCGTCCAAAGCCGAGCGGCTGTGGGGAAAGAGATTGTTTTCCATGCCGACCAGGAAAACAACGGGAAATTCCAAACCCTTGGCTGCGTGAAGGGTCATCAGCATGACGGCGTTGCCTTCCTGATCCTCATCCACCTGGTCGATGTCGCTGACCAAGGCCACCTCATCCAGAAAGGCAGGCAATGATTTATCCTCGTTCTTCTTTTCAAATTCTTGAGTGACACTGAGAAATTCCTCCACGTTTTCCAAGCGTCCTTTGGCCTCCAGTGTCCCTTCCTGCAGCAAGGCTGCTTTGTATCCCGTCTTCTCCAATACATCCCCGGTCAATTCGCTGACAGAGAGATACTCTACATGCCTGCTCCAGTTGTGGATCAATTCATAAAAGCGGGCCAGCTGGTTGGCTGCCCGTTTGTTCAAGCCGATGAAATCCACTTCAGCCAACGCTTCAAACAGGGACATATTCTTTTCAGCCGCATAGGAAGCCAGTTTATCGAGGGAGGCCTGGCCAATGCCCCGTTTGGGCACGTTGACAATGCGGCGAAAACTGATGTCATCGTTGGGGTTGGCAATGAGCCGCAAGTAAGCCAAAATGTCTTTTATTTCTTTCCGTTCATAGAATTTGATTCCGCCGACCATCTGATACGGAATATTGGCTTTGACAAACACTTCCTCCAATACGCGGGACTGGGCATTGGTCCGGTACAGAATAGCAAAGTCGCTGTAATTACGGCCTGCCTTGACCGCCTCCTGGATTTGTTTGGTAACAAAGTAAGCTTCATCGTGTTCATTCTCCGCCCGGTAATATTTAATCCTGCTGCCCTGTTCATTGGCCGTCCACAGTTTCTTCTCTTTGCGCTGCACGTTGTGCTTGATCACTTCATTGGCTGCTTCAAGGATGCGTTTGGTCGAACGGTAATTCTGTTCAAGTTTAATCACGGTCGCGTCCTGGTAGTCTTCTTCGAAGGACAAGATAATGCTAATATCTGCACCGCGCCATTTGTAAATACTCTGGTCAGAATCGCCAACCACACAGATATTGCGGTGAAAGTCAGCCAGCATGCGCACCAGGAGATATTGGGCCCGGTTCGTATCCTGGTACTCATCCACATGGATATATTGAAATTTGCGCTGGTAATAGTCCAGTACATCAGGCACCTGTTGAAACAAATGCACGGTTTGCATGATCAGGTCATCAAAATCGAGGGCATGGTTGGAGCGCAAGGTTTGCTGGTATTTTTCATAAACGGTGGCCACGATCTGGTCATAATAGTTCCCTGCCATCTGGCTGACCTGCTCCGGTGTTTTCAGCTCGTTTTTATAAGCGGAAATCGTGCCCAGCACGGCTCTGGGATCAAATTTTTTGCTGTCGATATTCAGTTCCTTCATGCACTCCTTGATGACCGCCAGCTGGTCCTGGGTGTCCAAGATGGAAAAATGGCGGTTATAGCCAATGCGGTCAATATCCCGTCGCAAGATGCGCACACACATGGCGTGAAAAGTAGAAATCCAAATGTCCTCCGCCACGGGACCGACCAGATGGGCCACCCGCTCTTTCATTTCCCTGGCCGCTTTATTGGTAAACGTAATCGCCAAAATGTTGTACGGCGCTATTGCCTTTTCCGCCAACAGGCAGGCGATACGGTGAGTCAACACCCGGGTTTTGCCGCTCCCTGCACCCGCCATGATGAGTACAGGCCCTTCTGTTGTGAGCACGGCCTGGCGCTGCTGTTCATTCAGGCCGGCCAACAGACGTTCCGTGACCGATGCTGCCATGATATTGCCTCCTTGTATCGTCTTGTATCATGATGGCTTGCCTCCAACAGCTGACGGTTCTTTCTGCCAGATCCACGACTGGTGCAGCGTAAACCTGCCACACCTGTTACCTTTTGCCCTCTGGTACGGTTTGTAAAGCCTGGCGAAGGTCCTCATAGATGACATTGCCCACCACAATGGTATCCGCTCCATTTAGCATGGTTTCCGCCTGGGTGCGGTTGGAAATGCCCCCTCCGTAAAAGAGATGCAGGTCCGTCTCCTTTTTCAGTTGCTGATAGACAGCCTGCACAAATGAGGCCTCTCCCACTGTACCGCTGTATTCGAGATAAAAATAGGGCAGTTTTAGCATATGGGCTGCCAGGCGGCCGTAGGCGACCACATCATCCAGGCTCAAATTGGTCTCACTCCGGGTCAGCTCACTAACGGCTGACGCGGGATTAAGCACACAGTATCCCACGACAGACACATCCTCCCAGGGAATCATGGTGCCAAAGGCCTTAATCGCCCGCTGATGGGGTTTCAGGATCCATTCGGGATTGGTGGCATTCAGGACTAAAGGCACAAAATAATGGTCAAAGCCCGGGACGATCGCGTCCTGGTTGGAGACTTCCAACACACAGGGCAGGGCATAACGCCGGATGCGGCCCAATAAATCAATCACTTTTTCATACGTAATGCCATAAGTGCCCCCAATGATCACGGCATCTGTGCCTGATTCACATATGGCTTCCAAAGCCTCGTCTGAGATCGGTTTGTCGGGATCCAGTTTAAACACATGGCTCCAATATTGGCTGTCGATCATTTCGCTCCGCCCTTTCTGTTATTCACTGAGATTATATCAGATTATGGACGCCACCAAAAGAAAAGCCCTTCTCTTTTGAGAAGAGCCTGGTCAAACACCTGAGCAAGGCTATGGACCGGTATTTTTTCTCTTGCAACCCCTGTGGACCATTTTCCTACGCTTTGTCATATCGTTTCATTTTTTTCAACTTGTCCAGCGCCAATTGATACCCCTGCGTTCCGTAATTAAGACAGCGTTTGACCCGGGAGATCGTTGCTGTGCTGGCTCCCGTCTCCTGCTCAATCTGATGATAGGTATACCCTTCTTGCAGCATGCGGGCCACTTCCAGACGGACAGCCATGGCCTTAATTTCGTTAACTGTGCATAAATCGTCAAAGAAAATATAACATTCTTCCAGTGTCTCAAGATTTAATATGGCCTGAAACAGCTGATCCAGCTCCCGCCCCCGAATTTTATCCAGTTGCATGACAGCTCCTCCTTTCTGCTGCCCACAGTGTTATGGTTTGTGGGGCATCAAACTGACACTTTCCTCTAAACCCGGGTTATCCGGGATAATGTTAACCCAGGTGTTGCCGGGATACAAGCCCACTGCAACTCCATCAACAAACGGCCGGATCACCCCATCCTGATACTTCCAGGTGATTTCCTGCCATTTTCCGCGTTGGCAGAGGTAGCCCCTCCCTTCTCCCTGTACTTTAATATCCCGCCTCCCGGCATCATCCAGCACTCGGTGAGATGTCTCAATGATCAGCACATTGCTGGCCGTCAAGGGTTGTCCGCTTTCTGCATCTGTATGCTGTTCGCCATTGATGTAGCGGGTGTAAGTGCCACTGCCTGTTTCATATTCATAGGCCACCTGGTAATACCGGGAATCGTAAACAATCTCAAGCCATTCCGCTGCTTGGCCGTTCATCGCTTCAGCTTCCGGTTTAAACAGCAGGGCAGGTATCTCATAATTCTCATCATAGCCGAAACGGGCTTCTCCTTCTTCTAATAAAGCCCTTCCCGTATACAAATTATGGGGTGCCTGGCGATGATCGGACCGGTAAAACACGAACCCCCCATTTCGGGTATCGTCAAAAGACGGGTAACCTGTACGAATAACCTCCTCTTTGGCTGCAGGCGATCCCCCGGCATGGGCCACAACGGCATCATACCCCCGGGCAATGTCAAGGTAATAGGGACGCAAGCTGCGCACAGGGCCGATCACATCAGGGATGTGACTGTGAAATAAAGCCAGATAACGGGTAATAGGGCCCTCAGCCAGAATCTCGTATACAATATCAGCATGGACCAGCCCAGATTGGGGCCGTGCCGCCGGGTGGTTGTCAATCATGACCCCAACGATCCTTTGCTCCACAGGCTCATCCACTTGGCGGCCGGTGAGCGGTGCCAGCAGTCCTTGTTCAGGGGGTTCCTGTTGCGCTTGTTCCTCTGTTTGGTTTGTTTCAGGCTGCTGCGCAGAATCTTGGGTATCACCAGCCTTTTGACTACAAGCAGAAAAAACAATGCAAGCGGTTAAGGCCAGTAAAAAAAGCTGCACGTGTTTCACATGTCCCATCCCTTCTCAGCAATCTTTTGGCCTCAATCGAACCTGATCAAAGTTTGCATCCCGGACATCATACTAACCGTGTGACAGGGGTGACGACTTGCTGTTCTTTGACCAAATAAACCCCTTCACTGGTCACCCGGACAAAGGGCAGGTGCGTTGCTGTAAAGAATAACAGGGAATAGACGGGATCCTGGTAGGGATGTCCGTGGGCTCTCATCTTCTGCATAAACTGCTCGTTCAAGCGTTTCAGTTCAGACATGGGCGCAAGACTCATGCCTCCGCCAAGAGGCAGCGGGATGTTCAGCTCTTCCCCCCCGTCAAAACAGGCTGCAATCCCTCCGCCTTGCTCGAGCGCTTGATGAAGGGCCTGCAGCATACGCTTATGATCGCGCCCGATTAAAAGATAATGTTCCACTGAGGTATAGGTGCTGGCCAGCCCACTTAAGGTGGAACCCGCAAATCCTTTCACTCTTGTGTTAAGCACCCATTTGCCCTGCCGGTCTACAAGAGACAAGTAAGCCTCATCATCGTGCAAAGGATCATGAGGATGATATGTATACGGCCTGGTAATCACCTCATTGCTAAGTTCCAATCCGACCTCACCTTGTCCCCGCTTTAAGTCCTCTGCCTCCAAGCTGATATTTTTGCTCACTGGCCGGAAATAGCGCGTCAGCCATTCAGCGAATACCGCATGCAAGCGCTTACCTTCACGCACCACCCACTCTCCGTCCACCATCACATGGATGGGCTGGGGATTTTCCAGGCCGTTCAGTACATTAAAATGAGCCAGGCGCCCGGGAGCGATACCGCCCAGTTCCTGGTCAAGCCCGTAATACGTTGCCGGGTTAAGCGTCACCATCCGGTAAGCCTCTTCAGGAGCAAAACCGGCTTCCAAAACCA